>NZ_JAELTR010000206.1:0-420 GCF_016428945.1 Chromobacterium sp. ASV23 | reverse complement strand
GACTACCCGCAATATTCTGTATGAAGAAATACCGACCCCGTTTTTCATTCGGGAACAGATCGCGCGATTAGTTCGTTATCATGGACTGCCATTATGGGTATTCGATAAACCAGATCCCGTAAAAGCCTTGATCAGCGCAAGCCTGGATGTAGATACGCAACTGTTGTCCATACTGGCACGTGCAGATGCATTAGGACGTACCTGCACCGATACGGCTGATCTGCTTTACCGTATTGATTGCTTCGAAGCATTGGCGAAAGAGCAGCACTGTTGGGGTGTTCCGAGGAATTTTGCTACTGCGCAGGCGAAAATGAATTATTTTATGCAGACGAATGTTGATCCGGACTACGTTCCTTACCCGGAGCAGGGAAGTAAGGTCATCATCATGAGCGGACTCCCGGGATCTGGGAAAGATACCTA
>NZ_JAELTR010000205.1:0-421 GCF_016428945.1 Chromobacterium sp. ASV23 | reverse complement strand
ACATAATCACTACGCCCAGTTGATCAGCGGGATAGCCATAAGTGGCGGGGGCAGCTACACCGAGGTAGTTCCCTGCCAGTCGCGTTACCCAGATATTCAGGTAGCGTTTGGAATCCCATGCGTCGGAGCCGCCGGTGGTGCTGTATTTTACATCCGGGGCGCCGTTGTATATCTGAAAACTGCGTCCTGGAGCGGTTTTTACGCGCACAATACCATTGGAGGATTCTCCATCGGGGGTACGCTGGGCGAGGCAGAAATTGATATTTGAATTGCCTATGAGCGATTGCCATACGGCGGGCGTCAGCATTACATCGCTGTTGGTGGCGTTATAGTCTTTATTGAGGACATCGATCTGGGATTGGACCTGTGCATCTGAAACGATGTCGGGGTTATCTAAAACGATATGAACAACCACCGGAAT
>NZ_JAELTR010000204.1:0-421 GCF_016428945.1 Chromobacterium sp. ASV23 | reverse complement strand
ATAGTGATCCTGCCAAAACGTATATCCATGAGCGTGGTTTAAATCCTGAATTACTTGAAATCGGCTATAATAGCGGGCAGTTCCATCATGGGAACCGTAAGGATGAAACCCTGATTAATGACTGTTTACAGGTGGGTTTATTATCTGTTCATGATAGATTGGGGCGCACTGGTGAAACCTCGTATAAGGCGTTCGGTAAGGGTTGTATCGTTTTTGCGGTCAGGAATAAGCAATACCAGGTGTCTGGTTTATACTTCCGCAGTACGATAAATACCCAGGATCAGAAACACTTTTATTTAAAAGACCGGAAAGGGTTGTATCCTGGCTATCCTGCCACCACTACGGAAAGGCTGATCTTAACGGAGGCGATCATCGATGCTGCCACCCTGCTGCAACAGCCAGATATCACCCGGGATTACAG
>NZ_JAELTR010000203.1:0-422 GCF_016428945.1 Chromobacterium sp. ASV23 | reverse complement strand
GATTTTGCGACTGTTTTTGCACTGGCGACCCAGTCCGATAACCGGGAGAGCGCATCTCTGAGCAAGTGCGTCGCACGGTCCTGGTACAAACCCAGGCCGGCTACGTGTTCATGGCCTTGCTTGATATGCCAGAGCATGGTGTCAACGTCGCTGATGCCGTACTTCAACGCATCATCCGCATCAATCAGAAGTGACAAACGCAGATCGGTCTGTTCTACGCCGTCAACGAACAGGGCCGCGCCAATGGCGATCACTGCTGCCTCGGGGGCCTTCTGGTGCAGGGTTTCGATATCCAGGGAAATCAGAGCGGGGATGGTGGTCATTCGACAAGTCTCCTTTGGCTGGCATTGTCACATGACAACCCTGAAACGTCATAAAAAAAGCCTACCGACCGGCAGGCTTTTTTTACAAGATCAGTACCC
>NZ_JAELTR010000202.1:0-424 GCF_016428945.1 Chromobacterium sp. ASV23 | reverse complement strand
GCACCACTGCACAGTTGGCAATGGGAGATGCTTTGGCAGTATGCCTAATTGAATGGCATGGCTTTACAGCGGCAGATTTTGCCAAATTTCATCCAGGAGGTGCATTAGGAAAAAAACTATACCTGAAAGTGCAGGATCTGAGTAAACTGCATCAGGCTCCTAAAGTATTGTTAAATAGCTCGTTGAGAGATGTGATAGTGGAGATCTCCTCCAAAATGCTGGGCGTGACAGCCGTGCTGGATGATAATGGCGCTCTCCAGGGCATCATTACAGATGGCGACTTACGTCGGATGCTGGAAAAGAATGTTGCACCAGAAACGGCTTCCAATGCCGCCGGCCATTATTGCCACGTAGAAGTGGTTATTAAGTTGTGTCATTGCTATATAATTCCTTCTCTAATTAAATCATGTAAATGGATAATGCC
>NZ_JAELTR010000201.1:0-425 GCF_016428945.1 Chromobacterium sp. ASV23 | reverse complement strand
ACCCATTGCTTCCAGGATCTGTCCATCTACCAGCCAGGTTTTGGCATCGTTCTTAGTTTTGTCGTGCTGTAAAGCTGCGTCGATATCTGCTTTCGCTTTCTCTAAGTCTTGTTTTTTCAGGTTATCCTCCGCGCTGCTCACTTTAGCTTTCTGGGCCATCACGCTCACGGTGGCGGAGCAAAGGAGAAAAGAAACCAGTAATTTTTTCATGTCTTGTTTTTTTTAGTTGCTGATTATCTTGTAAGAGTTGGTGCTATAGTAATGTGTAATACAATCAGGAGTACAGTTACCACTACAGCACGAGCGATATTTTTTCAGCGTCCTGCCTTGCGACAGGACGCTGTTTAATGAAATTGAGTGGCTTATTCTTCAGTCGGAGCGGCTTCGGTGGCATTATCAGCGGCATCTTCTGCGGCTGTATCTCC
>NZ_JAELTR010000200.1:0-427 GCF_016428945.1 Chromobacterium sp. ASV23 | reverse complement strand
CATATTGCCATAGGCATCTTTCACCTGTAACTCCATCTGGTGTACGGCGCCATCAGAAATATCGATAGTACCATCGCCTTTGAGATCATGGTAGATGTCCAGATGATTGCCAGGCAGAGAGAACATTAATTGCAGATAAGGGCCACCACCTTTCTTCACCTTGTAATCTATATGTGCATTGAGATAGCGCGTTTGGTCGTAACCGATATTATCCAGTTCGAAATCGATATTCGGTTCATTATTGTGGAGGAGGGTAGCCTCGTAGATACCGTAGATGTTAGGTGCATTGTTCATGCGATCTACCGCAGTGAGTGCCACGCCTGCTTTTGCAGCGTTAACATGAATCACCGGCTGTGTGGTCACATACGTGTTACCCACTTTTTTAACGGGGATCATGAGGGGTTGTTGTTCATAGATACTTCTTTCC
>NZ_JAELTR010000199.1:0-430 GCF_016428945.1 Chromobacterium sp. ASV23 | reverse complement strand
GAGTAGATGGATTGGCTATCAGTCGGCAACTCCGGGATGCGCTGCCCGAGATGCCCATTCTTATGCTCACCGCCCTGGGAACTACAGATGATAAGGTGGAAGGCTTTGATGCCGGGGCAGATGATTATCTCGTGAAACCCTTTGACCTGCGGGAGTTGCTGGTTCGTATCCGCGCGCTCCTGAAGCGACATACTGTAACCCCCGCACCTGTTGCTGCCACACAGTTTCAGTATGCGGATCTCCACATGGATCTGCGCACCAAAACCGTTACCAGAGGGGGCAAAGAGATCAGCCTCACGCCTAAAGAATTCCGACTCCTGGAATACCTGATGCAAAACAAAGAGCGTGTCATCTCCCGGGCAGAAATAGCCGAAAATGTATGGGACACCCATTATGATACAGGAACTAACTTTATTGACGTTTATATCAA
>NZ_JAELTR010000001.1:0-245951 GCF_016428945.1 Chromobacterium sp. ASV23 | reverse complement strand
CGCCCACCGTCACCGTGGCCGAACACCTCGACCCGAACGGTTTGATCGGCCCGACCGACCTGGCCCATGGCCAGGTGCAGGCCACCGTCGCGCTGGACTCGAACAGCCTCAGCAGCGGCGGCAGCGCGCTGATCACCATCAAGGATGGCAGCGCCAGCAGCACGGTCAGTGTCCACAGCGACGGCTCGGTGACCAGCAGCAACCCGGCCGTCACCGCTAGCTACGCCAATGGCGTGCTGAGCCTCGGCATTCCGGAACCGGCCAATGGCCAAACGGTCAGCGTATCCGCCACCCAAACCAACGCCCTGGGCAATGTCTCCGCCGCCGGCGCGGACAGCGGCACGCTGGATGTGGTGCCGCCGGACACCCCGGCCATCAGCTTCCAGCCCAATGGCCTGACCGCCCTGCTGTACGGCCTCAACGACAGCCATATCTCCAGCCCCGTCAGCGGCCAGACCGCGCTGTCCACCGTGCTGGCCGACCTCACCAACCACAGCCCCACCGCCAGCTTCATCGCCACCGCCTTGAACTTTGGCGATCAGAACGGCGTCTGGCATGGCAACACCGACTTCGGCAACAACCTCGGCAATTCGCTGGCCAACCTCAATGCCTTCCTCGGCGGCAATGCCTCCAATCTGCAGCTGGCCAGCGGTTACGGCGTCACCACGCAATCGATCCTGACCTTGAACGGCGCCTTCAATGCCGCCGCCGGCAATTACACCCTCAACGTCAACGCCGACGATGGCTTCCAGATCATCGTCGACGGCCAGGTGGTCAGCCAGTTCGCCGGCAATGAGGCGCAGACCGAGCACGATGTCGCGCTGACGCTCGGCGCCACCGCCGGCAATCTGCACGCCATCCAGATCGTGTTTTGGGATCAGGGCGGCAACGCCGTGCTGCAGGTCGGCCTGACGCCGGCGGGCGCGCCGGCCGGCACCGCGCCGACGCCGCTGACGCTGTCGTCCAGCACCTTGGTCGGCAGCGTGGCGCTGGACAGCAATGACCAGCAGGCGCTGAGCAACCACGGCAGCCTGACGGTGACGGAAGGCACCAGCCAGTTGCAGCTGGCGCTGAACGCCAACGGCCAGCTGGTCGATGGCGGCGGCACGGTTTACGCCTACCAGAACGGCGTGGTTTATCTGCCGCTTGGGAGCGCAAGCGAAGCCGCCACCGTGGCGGCTACCGTGACGGATGGCACGGGTAATGTTTCGCTAAATGCCTCGGGCAGCTACACCCCGTCCGAGGCACCACAAATCACGCTGGGCGAACCGGGCAACAACCATCAAGAGCAGGCTACGGTGGGACTCGATGCCAACAGCCTGGCCAATCAGGGTTACGCCGGCATCGTCGTCAGCGAAGCAGGCGCCAGCACCACCTTGGCCGTGCATAGCGATGGCAGCATCACCGGCTCGACCGCCTCGGTGACCGCCGCTTATGCACAGGGAAATGTCGAGCTCTCCATCGCCACACCGGCCAATGCGCCGGATGTGACCGTCACCACCACGGCGACAGACGGATATGGCCACAGCAGCACGGTCAGCGAGATGCAGGTCTTTGCCGCGCACGGCAGCGCGGTGGCGGCGATCGCCGGCGTGGAAACCTTCAAGTTCGAGGCCTCGTTCAACGGCCAGGCAGGCACTCCATCGGTGGAAACCATCCAGCAATTCAATACCGGGACCACGCAAACCGGCGCGCCGGCTGATGTGCTGGACTTGCGGGATCTATTAATAGGCGACAGCCACAATGGCGCGGCCCCCTCCTCGATAGGCAATCTGGCCAACTATCTGCACTTCAGCACCGTCAATAACAATGGCACGGTCAGCACGGTGGTCCATGTCAGCGAAAATGGGGCCATCAACGCCAATAGCCCGACATCCGACACGGCACAGATCGTGTTGCAGGGCGTGGACCTGACGCATTCGGGCAGTACGCTGCTGAGCGACCAGGCCATCATTCAAAAGCTGCTGGGCAGCGGCCAGTTGCACACGGACTAGGGGCTGTTGACGTTTGGTGAGTGGATCGCGTTTGCGCTTCGCCAAACCCGCAGGTCCGGGCGCCTTTCGCGCCGACTCTTCGTTGTTCCGCGCTGGCATAGAATGACTATGCGGCGCGCGAAACGCCTCGATTCGTCGCAAAACGCATCCCGGCGCGACCGCTCAGCAAACGTCAACAGCCCCTAGAGCCGGCTAAAAACGCAGCGGGGGCGCTCAAGCGCCCCCGCTTCCCTCTGCCCAAAGCTGGCGAATCGTTGATGGCCTTTACTTTACCGCAGGCCCCGTCAATAGCTGGACGCCGATCTCGATCAAGGACGCTTTGTCCTGCGGCGAGGCCACGCCTTTTGCCTCCAACTCCACCACCATCAGGCTTGCCATGCGCAGCATGCCGCGCAACAGGGCCTCTCGCCCCTGGTCCTGATGGATATTGTGGGTCAGCGAGTGATCAAGAACCAGATAATCGATTCCGGCCTCATGCAGCCGCGCGACCAGCTCCATATTATGTCCCTGGATTTCCACTGCTACTCGATGGCCAGCCACTCTGACGCCGCGGGCAAACGCGACAAATGCCTGCCAATTGTCTTCCAGACCGGCCTCATCAAATTCGAAGTGAATCCTGCGTTTGGGATGCTTGCCCAGCAACTGCTGCGCCTGGGGCAGAAAATCAGAAGCGTTCAAGGAGGCGGGGGAAACATTGATGGCCAACCGTCCGGCCGGCCCCTCGCGCAGGGCCAGCTCAAGCGTTTTGAGATCCAATGCCGCGCTACGCCCCAGGCGCAAGGCATGCGCCACCAGCCTCATCGCGCTCATCTGCGGCAAATGCTCGGTCTGGACCCGATACAACATGCCCTCCTGCCAGGCAACGGATCCATCGGCAAGACAAACCGGATACCAGCGCAGGCGCAGGGCATGGTCGTCATGGATGCTGTCAAACAGGCTTTGCCAGTTGAAATCCAGCAGGCCATCCGGCGCGGTGCCGGCGCGGCTATCCATTTCCCAAGCATTGCCCCCCTTCGCCTCGGCCAGGGAAAGCGTCTGATTGGCCTGAGTCAACAACTGATGTCGGCCATCTCCGCTATGAAACGGCACAATCGCCAGATTGGCCACGCCGGGACGGTCTATCAGATCCATGCTCTGATAACGGCCCCAGCAAGCGCATAGCTCATCTGCCAACTTGCACGCCTCGCGGCTATCGATCTCCGGGCACAACATCGCGAAATCGGCGCCGCGCAAGCGGGTGGCCATCCAGCCGGGATGGGGCTGGCAGCGCTGCGATAGATCGTCCGCAAGACGCTTGAGCAAGGCATCGGTCTTGCTGCCGCCCAGCCTCTGGTTCAGCTCCATCAGATTGGCCACCCTGACCAAGAACAGAAAGCCGCGCACGGGGTCTTCCTCTTCTTTCAAAAGCCCCCCCAGGCGCAATTCAAATGCTTCCCGATTGGGCAAGCCCGTCGAGTTGTCGGTCAGGATCTTCTGCCGCATCAGGTCCAACTCGTCGCGCAAACCATCCAGATAGCGCTGCAGCCGGTCCACCATATGATTCATCGCCAAGGCCACTTCCGCCAAATCCGGAATGCCGGGGATGGGAATCTTGTGAAAGCGCCTTTCGCTGATGGCCTGTGCCTGTCGCACCACGCTGGCGAGTTGCCGCTTCATCTGACGAATGTCCAACGCGCCAATCAAGGCCGCGACGATCCCGATTGCGCACAACCAGTACACCGTATGCAGCGCGCCGCGCCACAACGAAAGGTAGGCGTAGTTGGGCTGCGATTGCACGATGATCCGGCCGGCCTGCATCCAGCCATTGGAAACCTGGGCCGTGCCGGGAGAAGGCTCCAGCGGCAAAAGCCCGCGAAACCAGCCCGGCACATCGCTTTCGGGCTGAGGCGACGCCAGATTGACCAGCGCTTTGCGGTCCACACCCTCCCAGCGGATCAGGGAAAAATGCCCTTGATCGAAACTGGAGTTCAGCAAGGTTTGCGCCATGACCGGATCGGCATGATATTGCGTCAGCATCAGCGCCAAGCCATGCGCGGTATCGACGCTCTGCGCATTCAGCTGCTGCTCCAGATAACTGCGGGCATGCAGCAAATTGGCTATCAAAGCGCCCCCAATCGACAGCAGCACAATTAATCCGATCAATACGGATAAGCGCTGGATCAATGATAATTTTTTTCTGCTCACGGGCATTGCCTCAAAATTCAAAGCCTTCCGCTTTCAATTTAGTCAACAACTGCTTCCACCGTCCAAGACGATCAACCTCATTGCTGCTGACTCCCCCCACGACGATATTTTCCATGTTGAAGCTGAACACCGGAATCAAATCCGGACGCCGCGAAGCCGGCTCTATGCTGTCGATCAAATTATCCAGAATCAGCGGTTCGGCAGTAGGCGTCGGGTAATAAGCCAACACCATATGCGCCTGGGTAAGGTGGCTGGCTCCTCCGCCTATCTGGGCTTTGACATACACCAAACGCAGCTTTTGCGGCGCGATGCCCAATAGACGAAAAGACACGTATTTATTAATGACGAAGCTTTTGCAGTCCCCCGCGCCCTTGCCGAAGGTTTCCAATGGCGTCGCCCAATAATCGGCCTGATTCCATACAGATTCGTTTTCGGCGTACTGAATGCGCCGGTTAAAAAACACATTGATGTTTTTCAACGCCTCGGCATCCGGATGATTGGCCAAGGACTGCAGCAAAGACTGCCATTGATGAAACAGCCGTTGCGCCTTGGGCCCATAGCGGGCGACAGTTTGTTCCGAAGGAAGGGTGCTGGCGGACAGCAAAGGCTGGGCCAGCAAACAGCAAGCCAGAGACAGGCATCTGAGCCAAGCAATCACTCTGGAAAATTTGAAGGACCGCGCAGGGGCCGGAGGAGTCAGGACGTCGACCGATGCCATCTGTCCTCCTCCAGAAAGGGAATCGTCTACTATTCCTTTAGAAGGATAGTCGGACGCAAAAAAAATGCATTTGCGGCAGTTGCATAATTTAGGGGCAGTGACCGATGAACCAGACAACGCGCATCATCAGTCTATCGCTGGCAATGACCGCGGCTGCCGCTTGGCCTGGCGCCTGCCAAGCTTACACCCTGCGGGAAGCGGTGGGCCTGGCGGTATTGAACAACCCGGAAGTGCTGTCCAAACTGCATGACTTCAGATCATCTGAAGACGATGTGCGCGCCGCGAAAGCGAACTACTACCCAACGGTCGACCTAAACTACGAAAGAAACCGGCAAGTCTTCGACTATCCGCCCAATACCGTCGCCTCGCAGCACTACACAACCAAGGGCTGGACCGCAAACCTCAATCAAAGCCTGTTCAGCGGCCTGCAAACCTATAACCAGGTCAAAGAGCAAGGCTATGGCAGCCTGGCCCGCTATTTCGACTTTCTGCAAACTTCGGAAAGCATCGCGCTGCAAACCACTCAAGCCTACGCCGATGTGTTGATGTACCGGCAATTCGTACAGATCGCCAAGGATAACTATGCCTTGCACAAGGGCATTCTCGGCCAGATTCTGCAACGGGTTCAGTCAGGCGTGGGGCGGCGGGTGGACCTGGAACAGGCCAATGGGCGGATGGCCGAGGCCGAATCCAACCTGATTGTCGACAACACCAATCTGCTGACCGCCACCTCGCGCCTGGCGCGGTTGATAGGCCCCTTGCCGCAGGAGGACATGGCGGACTTGCCCAGCCTGGATGGCGCGCTGCCGCCGCCTCAGCAACTGATGCAGCAAGCCATCGGGCACAGCCCGGCCTTTCTGGGGGCCCTGGCCTCGCTCGACGCGGCCCATGCCGAAGTCAATGTGCGCCGAGGCGCTTTTTCTCCTACCGTATCGCTGCAGCTGAGCAAAGCGCCCACCGAGAATTACGATGGCTATCTGGGCACCACCCACCAGGCTTCGGTCGCCATCATTTTCGGCATCAACCTGTTCCGTGGCGGCGCGGACCGCGCCCAGCTGGCATCGGCATCGGAAAAATACAATTCGGCGCTGGATCAGACCGAGCTGGCCTGCCGCAACCTGCGGCAGAATCTCGAGCAATCCTATGCGACGCTGGTGCGCTACCGCTCGCAGCTATCTCCGCTATTGCAGCACCAGCTGTCCACGGAAAAAGCGCGGAATGCCTATCGCAAACAATTCGACATCGGCCAGCGCACGCTGCTGGATGTGCTGGATAGCGAGAACGAGCTGTTCAGCGCGCGCCGCGACTACATCAACGCGCAAATCCAGCTCTCCGTCGCCCAGGCATCGGTGTTGGCCTATTCCGGCGCGCTGCTCGACGCGCTTCAGCTGAAGGCCATGGATGACGGCGCCGACAAGGATTTGCTGCAACATATGAGCAGGCAGGAATGCGGCAGCAGCTTGCAGACGCCGGCGCCGATTGACGTCAACGCCATACCCGGGAAACTGATCTTCGATCCGCCCTCCAGCTCAAGCATTCGCATGCCGGCCACAATCAGTTCGGATCAAGCGCAGCAGCCGGATAAATCGGCAGGCAAAAAGCCGGGATGGCAGGACGCCGCTCCCGCGCAGGACGCGACCCGCAAAAACAATGACAACGCGCCCGCCCAGACGGACACGGCGCCGCGCGTCATCATCCGCCAGGCGCCGTGAACGCGGCAGGCTCAATGCGCCGCGCTGTTGGAAAACAGATTGATCACCGCGACGCCGGCGATGATCAGCCCCATGCCGACAATTGCCGGCAGGTCCAGCTTCTGGCCGTATAGCAGCCAGGCGATCAAGGAGATCAGCACGATGCCGATGCCGGACCACAAGGCATAGGCGATGCCCACCGGGATGTGCCGCAGCGTCTGCGACAACAGGTAGAAAGCGACCATATAGCCGCCAGCGGTCAGCAGCGACGGCCACAGCCGGGAAAAACCATCCGACGCCTTCAGCGCCGAGGTGGCCACCACCTCGGACAGGATGGCCCCCATCAGAAACAACCATACTTTCATTGATTACTCCATGGCCGCCGCCAGCGCGCGCCGCTCGATGAGCCGGGCGCGCAGATGGTCATACAGCCAGTTGAACACATAGGTGTAGGGCAGGAAAAACGCGAAGAAGCCCAAATCCAGCAAGAACGCCTGCCAGTAGCTCACATTCAGCCACCAGGCTGCCAAGGGCACCAGCATCACCACCAAGCCGCCCTCAAACAGCAAAGCGTGCGCGCAGCGCACCGCCACCGTGCGCTTCAGGCCCCTGGCTCGCTCAAAACGGTCGAATAAAGCGTTGAACAGCATATTCCACAACATGGCCGCAGTAGACATCATCAGCGCCAGCGCCCCCATGTGCAGCACGCTTTCGTTCATCAGCAATGAGGCCAGCGGCACCAGCAAGGCCATCGCGCAGGCCTCATACAACACTGCATGCAATACCCGTTCGCCCAGTTTTTTATCTGTCGCGTTCATAGACGTCTCTCATCAGCAAAAAGTGCAATCTTTGCGATTATGATTGGGAAATCGGATACGATAAAAATATCATCAATCGGAAATACCGATATGTCTATCTCGCTCGACGCGCTCACCGCCTTCGTCTATGCCGCCGACCTCGGCTCGTTTTCCGCCGCCGCGCGCCGGCTGGGCAAAAGCCAGTCCACCATCAGCGAAGCCATCGCCAACCTGGAAATCGACCTGGGCAGCAGCCTATTCGACCGAACCGCCCGTCAACCCAGCCTGACGCCTGCCGGCCAATTGCTGCTGCCGCAGGCGCGCCAAATCATGTCCGCCAGCCAGGCCATGCAGCAACAGGCGGCGCAGTTGAGCGCCGGCGTGGAAACCCGGCTCACCCTGGTGCTGTCCGACACCTTCCAGTCCCACACGCTGGAAAACGTGGCCAGCCGGCTGGAAGCGCGCTATCCGCTGCTGGAACTGGAGTGCCTGGTCGGCGAACAGGAAGACGTGCTGGACCTGATTTTGTCCGGCCGCGCCCAATTGGGCCTGGTGGGCGCCATGGAGCGCTATCCGCCCGACATCGCCCATCGGCGCCAGCGCGACTCCAGCGAGCTGGCGCTATTCGCCGCCCACCGCCATCCGCTGGCCACGCAGAGCGCCATCGACGAAACGCAGCTGAGCCAGCATCGCCAGCTGCGGCTCAATACCTATGGCGACAAAACGCCGCCGCGCTGCGGCCAACGCCAATGGTATGCGCCCAGCTACCTGATGCTGCTGGACATGGCGCGCCTGGGGGTGGGTTGGGCAGAACTGCCATGCTGGCTGGTCAAAAGCTTTGGCGGCGGCGAATTGAAGCAACTGGACGTAGCCGGCTGGCCCAAGCGCATGCCGGTTGATTTGGTGTGGGCGGCGCGCCGGCCGCTGGGCGCGGCAGCAGGATGGCTGCTGGAGCAGCTGGCTGGCACCGGCTCCGTCCACTCTGCGCCCCGCCCGATCAATACTGACTAAAAGATCAGTCCAAGCCGCTGATCCAAATAAGTTTTCCTATGCTTCCCGTGCCGGACCACCATCAGGCCCCAACCGCAGGAGAGCGATATGAGCCATCCCCTCGTGACAGTAAAAAATCACTCGAGCCACCACGTCTATATCGAAGGCGATCCCAATTGGGACGACCAAGTGCTGCTGCTGAACAATCAACCGCTGCCAAAGCTCTACTCGCTGGCGCCGGACAAATCCATCCAACTTAGCGTGGACTGGAGCGGTCCGGGCAACGAGTACATGATGGGGGTGATTTTCGCCGACGGCCCAGACTACGACTACGGCGGCGATGGCTTCTATCAGCTAACCATAGGTCAGTCCAATGACAGCGGCCTGCTAGGGGTAACCGATGGCGATGGCCATGCCAAAGTGAGCTATAGCGTGGGCCAGCAAACGGCATGGGGCATGGTCATGGATTTCGCCGACAGCTGAGGCGCAAACAAAACCGGCCCCGCAGGGCCGGTTGGTCTGGATCGGAGCAAGCTCTCGCGCTAGGCCGGCACCGCCGCCGCGCTCCAGCCTTGCGGAATCGCGCCCAGCAGCTTCTTGGTGTAGCTGTCCTGCGGCGCGCGGTAGATCACATCCGCGTCCGCCTGCTCCACCACCTGGCCTTTATTCATCACCAGCACCTGATCGGAGATGTGCTTCACCACCGCCAGATCGTGCGAGATGAACAAATAGGACAGCTTGAACTCGTCCTGCAGGTCCTGCAGCAGGTTCAGCACCTGCGCCTGCACCGACACATCCAGCGCCGACACCGATTCATCGCAGATCAGCACTTCCGGCTTCAGCGTCAGGCAGCGCGCGATGGCGATGCGCTGGCGCTGGCCGCCGGAGAACTCGTGCGGATACTTGGCTAAGGCGCCGGCCGGCAGGCCCACCTTGTCCAGCAGGTCTTGCGCCAGGCGACGGCGTTGCCCGGCGTCCTGGCCGATGCCGTGCAGCAGCATCGGTTCGGTCAGGATCTGCTCGACGGTGAAGCGCGGGTTCAGCGACGCGTAAGGGTTCTGGAAGATGATCTGGATGCGCTTCTTGTAGGCGTGGAATTCCTTGGCGCTCATCCCGATCAGGTCTTTGCCATGAAACAGCGCCTTGCCGCCGGTGGCCTGGTGCAGCCGCACCAGGGTCAGGCCCACCGTGGTCTTGCCGGAGCCGGATTCGCCGACGATGCCCAAGGTCTTGCCGCGCGCCAGTTGGAACGAGACGTCCTTCACCGCGTGGAACTGGCGCTTGCCGAACAGGCCTTCGCGGATGTCGAAGCTTTTGCACAGGCCCTGCACGTCCAGCACGATCTCGTCGCCCGCCGCGTAGCCGCGCTCGCGGTGCGGCGGTTCGACATACGGTTCCGGCTTGAGGAAGTCGTCAATCACCGCCAGCCGCGTCGGGCGGCGGTCCAGGTGCGGCCGGCACGACAGCAGCGCCTTGGTGTAGGCGTCCTGCGGGTCTTCGAAGATCTGCTTCACCGTGCCCTGCTCGCGGATCACGCCGTGGCGCATCACAATCACTTCATCGGCGAACTCGCCCACCACCCCCAAATCATGGGTGATGAACAGCACCGACATGCCATGCTTCTTTTGCAGATCGGCGATCAGCTGCAGAATCTGCTTTTGTATCGTGACATCGAGCGCGGTGGTCGGCTCGTCGGCGATCAGCAGCTTCGGTTCGCAGGCGATGGCGATGGCGATCATCACCCGCTGCTGCTGGCCGCCGGACAATTCGTGCGGATAGGCCTTGATCCGCTTCTCCGGCTCCGGCAGCCCCACTTCGCGCAACAGCTCCACCGCGCGCTTCCAGGCGGCAGAGCGGGACAGCCCGGCGTGCAGCGTCAGCGTCTCAACGATCTGCTCGCCCACGCTGAACACCGGGTTCAAGGAGCTCATCGGCTCCTGGAAAATCATCGCGATGTCCTTGCCGCGCAAACGGCGCAGCTCGGCCGGACTCAGCTTCAGCAGGTCGCGGCCATCGAAACGCAGTTCCGACGCCGGATCGATCTCGCTGGTCTGCGGCGGCAGCAGCTGCATGATGGCCATCGACGTCACCGACTTGCCGGAGCCGGACTCGCCCACCAGCGCCACCGTGCGGTGCGCCGGGATGTCGAAACTGACGCCCTTCAGCGCCTCGAAACGCCCGCCGTCTTCCTGGCGGAAACGCACCTTCAGGTTGCGCACCGACAGCAGGGTATTGTGGTTTGGATTGCTCATGATTGGTTTCTCCTCGTCCCGCTCACTTCGCCGCCGCGCGCGGATCCAGCGCGTCGCGCAGGGCGTCGGTCAGCATGCTGAAGGCGGTGACCAGCACGGACATGAACACCACCACCATGGCCAGTTGCCACCAATAACCCTGCAGCAACTCTTCCGGCACCTCCGCCAGCATGGAGCCCCAGCTGACCTGGCGCACGTCGACGCCGAAGCCGAGGAAGGACAGGATCACTTCATACTTGATCAGGCCCACCATCAGCAGGGAAAACTGCACCAGCAGCAGGTGGGAGATATTGGGCAGGATATGGACGAACATCCGGCGCGCGCTGCTGGCGCCGATGGCGTCGGCAGCCAGTACGAACTCGCGCGAACGCAGCTTGATGAACTCGGCGCGCACCAGCCGGAACGTGCCAGTCCAACTGGTCAACGACAGCACCAGAACCACCGTGCCCAAGCCGCGGCCAGCCACGGCGGCGAAGGCCAGCAACAACAACATGTCCGGCATGGCCGTGAATACGCTGTAAAACCACATCAGGAAATCGTCGATCTTGCGGCCAAGAAAGCCAGCCATCCCGCCCAACACCGTGCCGATCAGGATGGACAGCAAGGCGCCGGAGACCCCGACAAACAGCGAGGTGGAAGTCCCCTTAATCACCTTGTCCAGAATGTCGCGGCCGCGTTGGTCAGCGCCGAAGGTCAACGACTCTGCCTTCTTCACTTCCGGCACCACGTACTTGTCGCGATTCTGGCGCGCCTTCTGGGTTTCGGCCCAAATGGGGTCCTCCGAGGGGCGTAACCCCTGCGGCTCGGAAGCGGCGCTTGCCTTGAGCGGAGCCTGTTCAACGGAAGCCTCTGAATGCAGCTTCTGATAGATAAACGTAGGAGGCGCATACGAAACCGCGATTTCATCGTTCCAGCCGCGCCCCGTCAATCCGACCCAGCTAGTCAGCGCCAACAGCATGAAGGCCAGTACGATCCACAGCGATACAAAACCGATGCGGTCACGTTTCAGGCGCTGCCAGCCCAAGCCCCACAGACTGCGGGATGGCGCGGCTGCCGGCGCACCGCCGACGGTATGTTGCAATGTCGTCATTATTGTTCTCCCCCGCTCACTTCAGCTGTACGCGCGGATCAATCCACTTGTAGAGGACATCCGCCAACAGGTTGAACACCATGGCCGCGCCGGCAATGGTGATGGTGATGGCCTTGATCACTGGAAAATCGCTCTTGTCCACAGCATTCAGCAGCTCATTGCCCATGCCGGGAATGCCGAAGAAGCGCTCCAGCAGCATGGAGCCCAACATCAGGAAGGGCAAGGACATGGTGATATTGGTGACAACCGGAATCAGCGCGTTGCGCAGCACGTGCTTGAACAGTACCTTGGACTCGGACAAGCCTTTGGCGCGCGCGGTACGGACATAGTCGTGGTTCAACTCTTCCACTACAAAGCTGCGGTAGAAACGCACGCTAGGCGCCAAGGACACCAGCAGGCCAAGCAACAAGGGCAGCGGCAGGTAGACCAGCAGATTGGTCAGCATGCTGTCGTCGTCCCAGCCCATCACCGGGAACCAGTCCATCACGAAACCCAGCTGGTACTGGCCGACGATGATGTAGACCAACGAGCTGACGGACATGGCAACCGTGCAGATCATCGTCACCATACGGTCAGTCAGGCTGCCGCGGAAGTAGGCCACGGCAACCGCAATCGGCAAGGCGGTCAGCAGCTCCAGCACCAGTAGGCTGCCTGCCAGCATCAGAGATGGCCCGACGCGAGTGGCCAACGTATGCGTGACTTCATGCTGGGTTGCCCACGAGTTGCCGAAGTCGTAAGTCAGCACTTGCTTGACGAACAAGAAAAACTGCTCAGGCAGACTCTTGTCCAGACCCAGCTGCACGCGGATGTTGGCCAGCATTTCCGGCGTCAGCCGCTTGCCTTCCAGAATGAAGGTGGGATCGCCGCCCACCCAGTTGAACAACACGAACACCAGCAACATGACGCCCAGCATAGTGGGAATCATCTGCCAGAGCCGGCGAATGATATATGCAAACATAATTTCCCCTCCTCTCGCGTCTTTTAGACGAAGAGCTTGATTCCGTAACTAGCTCAATGCTTGGCAATATCGACGTAGCGCCAGAAGCCGCCAATCGTTGAGATGGGGTGGGGCTTATAGCCAAGCACATATCCGTGTGACAGAGAGTTCGTAAAGCGGGTCACGCCTAGCACGTAGGGCTGATAAGCGGCCACCACGCGATTCATCTTCTCGAACTCTGCCTCTCGCTCCGGCCCCAATGGCAGTTTCCGGGAAGCCTCGAAAGCATGGTCGAACTCTGGGCGGCTGAAAGCCGATAGATTCCCCCCCGAGCCAATGCTCTTGGACCACAGTTCGATCATGCTGTCGTCGCCATCAGGCATGGATGCAGCTCCGGCAAGACTCCACATTTGCAGCTTATAGGCGTAGGCACTCTTGAGGTTTTCATTCCACTTGGCCACCTTGAATTTCACCCGAATACGCAGGCTGTCGAAGGTTTTCTGCCAGATCTGATTGAACTGTTTGTCAGTCGCGGATGCCTGAGTCGCTTGCTCGATCACCAAGGGTTTGCCATCCGGCAGGGTGCGGTAGCCATCCGGCCCTATCTTGTAGCCGAATTGATCCAGCAAGGCATTGGCAGTGGCAGGGTCATACTTGACCTGCCCCTGGAAGTTGGGACTAAAGCCAGCCATGCCGGTTGCCACCACGCCCTGCATCGGAACGGCCTGGTTACCATATAGCAGCGGCAGCACTTCCTGCCGCAAGGGGTAAGCCATGGCGATGGCTCGACGCAAGGCAACTTTGTCCTTGCTATAGCCACCGATCACGGGATCCTTCATGTTGAAGTAGGCATAAGTAATATCGAGGTTCAGCACATGCGACAGCCGGATGCCGCGCTTGGCCAGCGCCGGATTCAGCGTAGTCTGAAACGGATCGTTATTGTTCACATGCAGCGCAGTCTTCATTGCCGCTTTGGGAACCGCAGCGATATCCAGCTGCTTGTTCAGGAAAGAAAGCCAGCGCGGCTGATCCTCTTCAATCACCTTGATTTCCACTTGATCAACCAGCGGCAATCTTTTGCCGGCCAGATCTTTGGCAATTTTCTGGTCTTCCGGATCCGCCGTCGGCTCACCATCAAATACTGGGCGGCGATATGACGGATTGGCTACCAATACGATCTTATTGCCTGGCTTCCACTCCTTCAACATGAACGGGCCGGTGCCGACTGGATGGGACATGGTGTCCTTGCCATAGGCCTCTATCACCTCGCGCGCTACGGCGCCAAACTGTTTGGCTGCCAGGGTATACAGGAAGATGTAGTTGGTCTTGACCAGCGTGAGCCGCAAAGTGTAGCGGTCGAGCACCTGGATGCCGGAGATAGGCGCGTCGTAATCAAACTTACCTGTTTTGGAAGCGCGCCGCCCGGCATCCGCCAAACCGTCTATCCAGTCAGTCAGCATGTTCGAAACTGGGGAATTCACCACCGGATCGGCATAGCGCTTGAAGGAGTAGGCGTAATCCGCCGCCGTCAACTCGCGCTTCTTGCCCTTGAATATCGGATCATCGGCAAAATAGATGCCCGGCTGGATGCGTATCGTATACACGCGGCCATCTGCCGAAACTTCAGGCATGCCTTGCGTAGTATTGGGTTTCAGCTTCAGCGGGCGCGCCAGATAATCGTAACGCAATAACGGGTCGAAGATATTCTCAACTACGCCGATGGAGTAGCTATCGTTGACCTTGCCGGGATCGAATCCGGTTTCCGGGGCCGGCAAGGCAATTCTTAGCACTTTAGCCGGGTCCGCCCCATGCGCAAAAGGCATGAGCGAGGCGCCCACCAGCAGCATGGGCAACCATTTGAGGTGCTTCATCTTGTTCTGTTCTCCTTCGTAGCCGGAAGGCCTGCGTGGGTCTTCCCTTGTTCTCCTCGCCATGGTCATGAGCCATGACGGGCGGGAATGAATGTAAGGCCAATCGGCCACCAGGATCAACAAGAAAATATCAAGACGGCATCAAAAAAATGAAATTGTACGCCGCGCCGCAGCCAACGCCACACGCACACGCCAATGCCGATATTTGTCCTAACATTCCAAATAAGGACTTCCATCTCCCTTGGCAGAGCGTGGCCTGTGCAAAACAACTATTCCGTGATGTCCCAATACCCGTCCCGCCTCTTCCGCGGCCGCTACACGCTGCTGACGGGCCTGGCCAGCCTGGTCTTGCTGGCTCTGGGCTGCGACGTGTTGGCCGGTTGGCTGTGGCGTGTCGAATCGGCCGTGCCGGAAAACATCCATATGGTGATTTCCACGGCCGCCTGCCTGGCTCTGTATGGAACGGCGCTGGCAATTGCCCTGTGGCGCCCGCGCGGGCAGGCCCACCGGCTGTTGGCCATAGTGGTTATCGGCATCACCTGCCTGGTATTGCTGGAACACGCCACCGGGCAAAGCACGGGAATAGACTTCCCCGCCCTGCACGCCTGGCGGCACGACATGCTGCCCAAGCCGGGACGGATGGCGGCCATGACCGCGACCGCGCTGCTCGCGCTGGGCGTTGGCATGTTATGGCTGCCCGCCATCACGCCAACCAGAACGCGAATCGTCCAGATTTGCGCCGCGGTTCCCTTGCTATGCGGCCTGCTGGGGGGCATAGCCTATCTGGTGGACCTGGAGCTGCTGTATAGCTGGGGCGCAGCGGTGCGCATGGCGCTCTCCACCGCGGTGGGGCTGCTGACAGCCAGCGCCGGCTTGTATGGGTTGGCCGCGCGCGACCAGTCGCGCCGCCTCCGCTCTAAGGACATGGCAAACTCGGTCTTCGCCACCGCGTGCATTCTGCTGATCGTCATCGCCGGGACAACCGGGCTGCTGATCTATCGCCTGGCCAGCCACGCGCATGAACAGAGCCTCCAAACGGTGATGTCCTACAGCGCCCGGCAACGCGCCGCGCTGCTCAGCGCGCAGTTCGATATCAGCAACGACACAGCCCGCCAGCTTTACCAGCACCCGGCGATGCAATCGCTGCTGGAGGCGGCTTCGCACGGGCAGTTGAAGCAGGCAGATGCCGCAGCGGTGCTGAGCATGCAGAACAACCGCAGCTTCAATGGCATAGCGATCCAGGACCGCGCGGGCAGGACCTTGGTGCAGGTGGGTTATTTCGTCAACCGGCCGCTGCAGGCCGTTGCCTTGCGCTCCCCGCCGGGCGCGATCTTGCTATGGGATGGCAGCTATTCGTACCGGACCACCCATGTCTATCGGACATCGGCAGGCTCGGCCCGGCTGCTGCTGGAGCAAAGGCTGGACATGTTCAACCGCATTGTCCAGGACACTGCGCCGCATGATGGCTTGAGCGGCATCTACTCGCTCTGCGGCCATGATGAGCGATACCTGCATTGTTTCTCGCAATCGCCGCAGGACAAGGGTTCCACCATCCCCCTGGCAGGCAATATCCATCATTTCACCGTATGGCCGGCTTTTTCCGGCCAACGCGGCACGATGCACACAATAGACTATTCCCATCGCAACGTGATCGGCGCCTACGAGCCGGTGTCTGATACCGGCCTGGCCTTCAGCTACAAGATAGAAGTCGGCAAACTGCTGGCTCCCATCCGTCGCGATCTGGAAGTAGGCCTGTTCGTCATGTCGATTGTCATCGCCCTCGGCGCCCTGCTATTGCGCTGGCGCACGTATCCCCTGCTGCGCGAGGTGCAGCAGTCGAACCTGATGGCGGAGCTGGCGGCGGAGCGATTCCGCAACGCCGCCGAGGCCAATATGGACGCCTTTGCCATCATGGAAGCCTTGCGCGGCGGCGATGGCCGGATCGAGGACTTCCGCGTGGTCTATATCAACGCCGAAGCCGAGCGCATGTGGCAGATCAGCCGCCGCGAGGCCATCGGCAGCCAGTTCCGGCAACTCGGCATTGCCCTGCAGATACCGGATTTTTTCGATAGCTGCCGCCGCGTGGTGGAAAACGGGCAGGCGGTATCCGAAGAAATTCCCATGGCCTTCAATATCGATCACCCTTCCTGGATGCATCATGAAATCGTCAAGGCCGGCGACGGCGTCAGCGTCAGCGTGCGCGACATCACGCAGCGCAAGCTGGCGGAACTGGACCTGGCCTTGCGCGAGGCGCTGCTGAAAACCGTTACCGATTCCATCCCGGCGCTGGTGGCCTTCATCGACCGCGAGGAACGCTACCGTTACTGCAACAAGTCCTATATGCGGCTGTTCGGCATCCGCCCAGAACAGATCATCGGCGTCCACATGCGCGACTTCCTGGGCGACGAGACCTATCAGCAGCTGCGGCTGGAAGTCGAAAAAGCCTTGTCCGGACAACCCTCCTCGTTTGAACGCGACATGTCGGTGCGCGGCGAGAATCGTTACGTAGAGGGGCGCTATATTCCTCAGCAACATGCCGATGGCTCGGTTTCCGGCTTTTACGTGATGATCTGGGACATTACCCAATCGCGGGCGCGCGAGCTTGAACTGCGCAACAAGGTCACCCTGGACGGCATGACCGGCTTGCTGAACCGCTCCGCCTTCATGGAAATGCTGGACGACGAAATCAAGCACCACTATGTGAAACGGCTGGCGGTGGCGCTGCTGTTTCTGGATATCGACCACTTCAAGCAGGTGAACGACACCCTGGGCCACGCCGCCGGCGATGAGCTGATCCAGGAGTTCGCCCGCCGGCTGCGCAGCCAGGTGCGCGCCACCGATCACGTGGCGCGGCTGGGCGGCGACGAATTCGTCATTCTGCTGGCCGGGCTGGAATCGGAGCGCACCGCCATCGGCGTGGCGGAAAAGCTGCTGGAAGCGGTATCCCATGACGTCGAGCTGGCCGGGCAGCGGCGCAAGCTGTCCACCAGCATAGGCGTGGCCTACGCTGCCATGCCCGATATTACCCCCGAGCGTCTGTTGCAGATCGCGGACGAGGCGCTGTACCAGGCCAAAGCCGCCGGACGCAATACCTATCGCCTGCATCGCGTGGGATAAAAACGGCTTGCGGCAGCATCGCCTATCCGGGCAAAATGGTCTATCTTGAATTTGTACCATTTCAAAATCCCGCCATGATTTCTGTCCGCGTTCCCGGCCTTGCGCCGCCCACCCTGCCGCTGGCGCTATCGCCCGTCCGCGCCGGTTTCCCCTCGCCGGCGGAAGACCGCATGGAGGCCGGCATAGACTTGCAGGCCTATCTGGTGGCCGATCCGCTGGCCACGTTTCTGGTTCGGGTAGCCGGCGACTCGATGCGCGACGCCGCCATCCAGGAGGGAGACATCCTAGTCGTCGACAAAGGCCTGACGCCGCGCCACGGCGACATCGTAATCGCGGCGATAGATGGCGAATTCACTGTCAAGCGGCTGCATCGCAAAGGGAGCCGCTGCATGCTGCTGGCGGCCAATCCAGACTATCCGCCCATCGTGCCGGCCGGCGATCAGGAGCTGCAAATCTGGGGCGTGGTGACAGCCTGCGTGAGGAAATTCCGGTGACGACCTATGCGCTGGTGGATGGCAACAATTTCTACGCCAGCTGCGAGCGAGTGTTCCGGCCGGACCTGGAAGGCCAGCCCATCGTGGTGCTCAGCAATAACGATGGCTGCGTGGTGGCGGCCAGCGCGGAAGCCAAGGCGCTGAATCTGAAAATGTTCGGACCGTTCTTCGAGATCGCCGGCCTGTGCCGCCAGCATGGCGTAACGGTTTTCTCCAGCAACTACACGCTGTACGGCGACATGAGCCGGCGCATGATGGCCATCCTGGCCGAACATGCGCCGGGCCAGGAAGTGTATTCGATCGACGAATGCTTTCTGGACCTGAGCGGCGTAAGCAACATCGAAACGCTGGCGCGGCGCATGCGCGACGACGTGCGACGGCGCATCGGCATTCCTGTCAGCGTCGGCGTCGGCCCCAGCAAAACCCTGGCCAAGCTGGCCAACCATGTCGCCAAGCGGGTGCCTAGCTGGGACAGCGGGGTCTTCGACTGGAGCTGGCTGCCCGAGGCCGAACGCGACGCGCTGCTGGGGCAATTGGCTGTCGGCAAAGTCTGGGGCGTGGGGCGCAAGCTGGCGGCCCAGCTGGAAAAGATGGAAATCGACACCGCGCTGAAGCTGAAGCGGGCCGATCCGCGCGCCATCCGGCGCCAGTTCAGCGTGATGCTGGAGCGCACCGTGGCCGAGCTCAACGGCGTCAATTGCCTGGAGTTGGACGATGCGGAGCCGGAGCGGCAGCAGATCATCGCCAGCCGCTCCTTCGGCGAAAAGCCGCGAGACTTCAACGTGCTGGCGGCCGCCATCAGCCATCACATCAGCACCGCCGCGGAAAAGCTGCGCAAACAGCGCGGCGCGGCAAGGCTGGTGGGCGTCAGCATCCGCACCAGCCCTTTCATCGACGACGGCTACCACGGCTACACCGTCGTGCCTTTGGCGCAAGCCAGCGACGATACGCTGACGCTGGCGCAAGCCGCGCTCGCCGGTCTGCGCGACATCTACCGCCGCGGACCGCTCTACCAAAAGGCCGGGGTCATCCTGATGGAAATCTCGCCGCGCGACGTCAGCCAGGCCGACCTGTTCGCCGCGCCGCCAGATCCGCGCCGGCAAAGGCTGATGCAAACCATGGATACCATCAACCGCGAATTCGGCCGCGGCCGGGTCAAGCTGGCGGCGGAGGCGCTGACCAATAACTGGGAAATGCGCCAGGACCAGCGCTCGCCATGCTACACCACCCGGTTGCAAGACCTGTTGATAGTGAAATAGCCATGCTTAAACCTGACTTGCCCAGGCTCAATCGAATAACGAGCCTTGCAAAGGCGGATCAGGGGTTTCCGGCTCCGCCGCCATGAATTCGGCCGGCCAGGCCGCCAGGAAGGCGCGCGCCGTCTCCGGATTGCGGCAATTCAGCCAGGCGTCGTATTGCGACGGCGATACAATGACCAGCGTGCGCTTCTCATCGCCAGGCCGATGCATGCGCCGCATCAGCGGGTGATGGTCGGCATTGATGGTGATCTGCGTGAAGGAGGCGCTGACCGAACCATCGGCCTCGCGCCACTCCCGCCATAGCCCGGCCACGGCGAAGGGCGCGCCGTCCGCCAATCCGATGCGCATTCGCACGGCGCGGCCGCTCTCATAGCACGGTTCGAAAAACGCCCGCATCGGCACCAGGCAGAGCTGGCAGTTATGCCAGGCATCGCGGTAGCTGCGCAGCTGGCCCAGGGTTTCGGCGCGCGCGTTCATGGTGGACAACCGCACCCCGGCTGGCTGATGGCGCTTGGGGATGAAGCCATAGGACGCCAGCCGCACGCCGTCGCGGGTAAGAATGGGCGCCAGATAGTCCTGCCACGCCTCGTCCTGCCATTGCCCATCTCCGGGCTCAACCGCAAAGAATGCCCGCAACTGGTTTGGCGATGGAGTCTGAAAATTTACACACATCGTGGCATTATCAAGGGATGGCGGACAGCGCGCCACCGTATCATCCACTCCCAGAGTCGCTGACCTGCCCTGCGGAATCCCTGCGCCCAAGCGCGCCGACGCAGAACGCACCAGCAGCACGGCCAGGTTAACGGCTCTCCACGGAAAGGCAGCCATGATAGACCTGTACTACTGGACCACGCCCAACGGCCACAAGATCACGATCTTCCTGGAAGAGGCCGGCCTCCCCCATCGCATCGTCCCGGTCAATATCGGCCAGGGTGAACAATTCCAGCCTGACTTTTTGCGCATCTCACCGAATAACCGCATCCCGGCCATCGTGGATCACGCGCCGGCCGATGGCGGCGAGCCGCTCAGCGTGTTTGAATCCGGCGCCATCCTGCTGTATCTGGCGGACAAGATTGGACGCTTCATCCCGCAGACGCTGCGCCGCCGCAACGAAACGCTGCAGTGGCTGTTCTGGCAGATGGCTGGCCTGGGGCCGATGGCGGGCCAGAATCACCACTTTACGCAGTACGCGCCGGAGCAACTGCCGTATGCGATAGACCGCTACGTGCGCGAAACCGCCCGTCTCTACCGCGTACTGGACACGCAATTGGCCGACGGCCGCGACTACATCGCCGGCGCGTACTCCATCGCCGACATGGCATGCTATCCGTGGATCGTGCCGCATGAACGGCAGCGGCAGAATCTGGACGACTTCCCGGCGCTTAAGCGCTGGTTCGATCGCATGGCCGCCAGGCCTGCCGTGCAGCGCGCCTATGCCCGCGCGGCGGAAATCAATAGCGCGCCGACGGTGGACGAGAAGTCGCGGGCGATTCTGTTTGGCCAGGACGGCCGGCCGCGACAAGGTTGAGCAAACTAAAAAAAACCCGGCGAAAGCCGGGTTTGTCGTTTCGTGGCAGGCACGCTTACCGCAAGGGCGACGCAGCGGACGGCGCGGCCTTGGGCTTGTCCACGCTGATGCGCAGATTCTTGATCTTGCCCGGCACGTCCTTCAGGTCGCCTCCCACCACGCGATACTGGATGCCTCCCGCAGCCGCCGCGCCCAGGTTGGCGGAGCGCGCGGTCAACGCCTGCGAGCTTAGCGGCTCCACCGGCCCGGCGGTAACCGTATAAGCCGTGGAATCCACCGCGGTGAACACGCCGGTGAATTGCTGCTTGAACTTGCGCTTGGAGATGGAGCCGATGTAGTACTCGATGGTGCCGCGCGAGTACTGGTTCACCGCCCACGGCCAATCCCATTTCGACGTTGCCGGGTTCAGGTACTGCGACAGCAGATCCTGCGCCCCGTTGAGGCCGTCCTTGCCGCCAAACTTGGCCAAGTAGTACGGACGATTGGACGGATGGCCGTTCAGCGCGTTGTCGCTGTAGCGCAGGAAGTTGTACAGCTCGGCCTCGTAGGTCAGATACATCTTGGAGGTATAAGGGATGTTGGCTTTCTGCTCGAACAGCGTCAGCGTGATCATACGCTTGCTCTTGGGCGGCAGCACCGCCCGGTATTCCGCAGTTTGCGAAGTGGTGCTGCTGGTGCCGTTGGTGGTGGTCCAGTCGGCGCCGGAAGCGATCTCCACCGCCACCGACGACTCGGCGCCGCCAATCAGCGGCAAGCCCGCGCTGAACTTATTGGTCACCGTGACCTTGCCGCTGACGCTGATCTTGTCCGCCTTGGACCAGCTGACAGTGGAGTCGTACTTGATATTGGCCACCCCGGTATCGGACTGATCGCTGAAATTCTCCAGCAGCACATTCACCACTTTCAGCGGTTTCTTGTTATACAGCTCCGGCGTGCCTAATTTCATATCATCCGGCTCCATCATCCACTGGATGTTGGAGAAAGCCATGCGGAAACGCTTGTCGGCCCAATAACCGCCCGGTCCTTTCGGATCGTATTTGGCGTTCATCATGTAGCGGTACTTATTATCGGGAATCGACAAATTATCCAGCATGGTGTCGATGCGCCGGTATTCGAACTCCTTGCCTACCGCAGTATTGCCATTGGTATTGCCGCCCACCCAACCATAACCCAGATAATGCGCCAGATAGGCCCAGGGTTTGAAAAACGCGTCCGAGGTGACGATTTTTTGAATTGTGGATTCATTGTCCGGAGACATTTCGGTATAAATCACATCACTGAATTGCGGAACCGTATCCGCAGCCCATACCGGCTGCTGATGCGCAACCAGCAATACGGCGACGGGAAGGATGGTTTTTATCGACTTCATGTTTTATCCCTTCGGAGGTAACAAGATGAATAATTGCAATAGCCGTC
Source organism: Chromobacterium sp. ASV23 (assembly GCF_016428945.1). Taxonomy (NCBI): domain Bacteria; kingdom Pseudomonadati; phylum Pseudomonadota; class Betaproteobacteria; order Neisseriales; family Chromobacteriaceae; genus Chromobacterium; species Chromobacterium sp. ASV23. Next base: position 223,613 of record NZ_JAELTR010000001.1, on the reverse strand, counting down.
CTGTTCTGTCCCAAACGCACATCAGACGGAGCAATTTTCGAATGCCATCACGAAATAGAGCAAAAACTCCACAACGCAAGATCATCGTAATCATCCCCCCTTGCTTATCGCAACAATCATTAACGGCATATTTGTAAATACTTACATTGAATTATTTACATTTGATTTGATTAAATTTAATAAGTAAAAATGCCTACGTCGTATCACCAGAAATAGCAATGCGATACGCCGCAGCCTTATCGGCATCAATGGCTTATATCAAAGCGATCAACACAGCATGCACCGCGTCGAATCCGTTCTTTTGGACAGGTGCTTGGCGACAACAAATCAAATCGCACGCGCATAGAACCAGATTCGCGCGCGACATATCGCAAAAAGCCCTCCGCGTACGGAGGGCTTTCCAATCATTTTTCTAGCCTGCCGGCAATCTTCCCGGCACGCGCTAGGCCGTCATCTCAATTGACCTGGCTGGTTGCGGGCTTGCCCTCCGGCGTCTGCTCGTCTTGCTCTGCCGCCAGATTCTCCTCGGCGCGGCGGCCCTCCCAATAGGCTGCATTGGCGATGCCAAGCTTCTCCGGATGGAACACCGGATCCGAACCCAGCGCCTGCTGCGCCTCGTAATCGCGCAGGCAAGCCAGCGCCGGCTTCTGCAGCAAAATGATGGCCACGATGTTGAGCCAGGCCATCAGGCCCACGCCGATGTCGCCCAGCCCCCAGGCCAGATCAGCCGTCTTGACCGTGCCGTAAACGGTGGCCGCCATCAGCGCCAGCTTCAAGACGAACGCCAGCCAGGGGCGGCGTTGCTTGCGGGTCAGATAGGCGATATTGGTTTCGGCGATGTAGTAATAGGCGATGATGGTCGTGAAGGCGAAGAACAGCAGCGCCAGCGCCACGAAGGCGGAGCCGAAGCCCGGCATGATGCTTTCCATCGCCGTCTGCACATAGCCTGGCCCTGCCGCCACCCCGGCAATGCCGGTGAAAACCGCCTGGCCATCTGGCCCCTGCACATTGTATTGCCCGGTGATCAGCAGCATGAAAGCCGTGGCGGAACAGACAAACAAGGTATCGATATAGACCGAAAACGCCTGCACCAGGCCCTGTTTGGCCGGATGGCTGACTGCCGCGGCGCTGGACGCGTGCGGCCCGGTGCCCTGCCCGGCCTCGTTGGAATAGATGCCGCGTTTGACGCCCCACTGGATGGCGAAACCCAGCATGGCGCCCATGCCGGCCTCCAGCCCGAAGGCGCTCTTGAAGATCAGCGCCACCACGCCCGGCAACTGCTCGATGTTCAGCGCGATCACCACGCAGGCGACGATGATGTAGCCCAGCGCCATGAACGGCACCACCGCGCCGGCGAATACCGCTATGCGCTTGACGCCGCCGAAGATGATAAAGCCGAGCAGAATGGCCAGCAGCGCCGCGGTGACGGTGGGCGCCACACCGAAGGCAGACTCCATCGATGCGGCAATCGAGTTGGACTGGATGCCCGGCAACAGCACGCCGGTCGCCACCACAGTGGTAATGGCGAACAGCCAGGCATACCACTTCATGCCCAAGCCCTTCTCGATATAGAACGCCGGCCCGCCGCGATACTGGCCGTCAATCTTTTCCTTGTACACCTGGCCCAAGGTGGACTCGACGAAGGCGGAACTGGCGCCCAGGAAGGCTACCAGCCACATCCAGAACATCGCGCCCGGGCCGCCGAAGGTAATGGCGGTAGCCACGCCGGCAATGTTGCCGGTGCCCACGCGTCCCGCCAGCGTCATCGCCAGCGCCTGGAACGACGACACGCCGGCGCTGCTGCTCTGGCGGTTGAACATCAGCCGCAACATCGCCTTGAAATGCCGCAGCTGCAAAAAACGGGTGCGAATCGAAAAATACAGGCCGGCGCCCAGGCACAGATAAATCAGTGCCGGACTCCAGACCACGCCGTTGATGGCGTTGACCAGCTGATCCATGGTTTCTCCTTTGTCTGCGAAGGTTCGCAACCGGCTTTATCATTGCCTTACATGCCGATTGTCGGACTGCAAACCGAAAGATAAGGAGCAAACCCCTGTCAACTCCAGTAAACAGAGTGTAAAAACTCTAAATTGCAACAAAAAACAGCCACGCGCTTTGCCAAGCGCAAGAAATCATGCCGGCATATAAAGGCCCGAAAAACCTAACCAGCCCCGTGATATAGTGGCGGCCCACGCAATCAGAACACGGAAACGTTAAGCCATGCCCACTCAAGCCCGCCTGGCGGCTTGCCTGATCGCCGCCGCGCTGTGCGCCTGCCAGCCGCCGCAACGCATCCAAGCCAGCTACCACTGCGATCAACAGATACAGTTCAGCTTCGATCGACGCGGACAGACTGTTGAGTTGAAACAAGGGGATGCCACCCATCAGGGCTTCATGGATGAGAAGGGGCTGCTGACCTGGCCCAAGGACAAGGCTGGGACGGGCTTGCCTGACAGCTTTTACATTTCGCGCAAGACGCCCGATCAGATGAAATTGTACGGCGGGCTGGCCGGCACCGGATTAGCTTGCCGGCTGGATCCACAATAGCGCCGGCAGCCGGGCTTACGGCGCTTTCAGCCAGCTCTTGCGCATCTCTCGGTAATAATCGAGCATGCCGTAGCGGCTCCAAACCGGCGCGGCATCCTCGGCGAACAGTCCCTGCTTCAACACCGCGCGCATCCTGCCCTGCAAAGCAGGCGATACCCGCGGGCCGCAGGCCAGCCAGCGCTCGACTTGGGCCACCACAAACAGTTTGACGGCCTGATTCTTTCCAGACAACGAATCTGGCGGCAGATCGCTGACCAGCACTTGGAACCGGCCGGCGTTCAGCATCAGAAAACCAGTGGAAGAATTTTTTACCGGCGTGAACGGCATGCCGGCGCTGCTGAGAATATCGCGCACCTCGGCCATGTCCACCGCCCCCACCGAATACCCCTTCAGCGCGCCCAGATTGGCCAATTGGTTCTTGTTGTCGCCACGCTTGTAGGCCGTCAACGTAATCGGCGCGATGACGCTGATGAAATTGACGGTTTCACTCTCGCCCTGATCAAAATTGACCGCCAGCGCGCAAGTATTGTCCTGATTGGCGAGGCTTAGGAAAGCCCGCTTGAAAGGCACGCTCTGAAAAACCACCTCAATGCCCGCCTTGCGCATCAGCAAGCGGAAGGCGTCGGCATAAGGGCCGGAAAGCCCCCCGGCAGACTTCAGCAGGAATGGCGGATAGTCGTCCGCCAGAACCCGGATGGTGGCCGGCGAAGCGGCTTCGGCGCGGGAAAGGCCGAAAAAGAGAAAAATCGCTGCCAGCCAGCGCAATCGGCTCAGGCCCATCATGTCGCGGTTCTTTTAATCAGCTCCACCGGCGTTTGCACGATCGATTGCAGCTCGGCTTGTCCAACGTGCTTGGACAGCGCCTGCAATACCAGATCCAGCGCATATTGCATCTGCAGCGCCGGGTGCTGGTCGGCGGTCGCATAGATGGCGCCGCTAGCGATATACGGCACCGCAGCGGGGATATTATCGTAACCGCCTATCAGCACCTTGCCGGTCCTATGCCGTTCCGTTACGGCCTTGACTGCGCCTATCGCCATATTGTCGTTACCGCACAGCAGCGCCGACAGGTCCGGAACGGCATCCAGCAGCGACAGCGCGGCCTGGTAGCCCTTGTCGGTCTCCCAGTCTCCCCAGCGCATCCCGGCCAGTTCCATGCCGGCGATGCGTATCGATTCGCGGAAACCATCGCTGCGAGACTTGGCGTTGATCGCCTGCGGAAGGCCTTCGATGATGCCAACCTTGCTGCCCGGCTTCAGCGCCGCCAGCACATAATCGCCCACCTTGCGCGCGCCGCTGAAATTGCTTGGCCCCACAAAGGGAATGTTCACGTTTTCATGCGCCAGCACGCGCTCGTCAAGCTTGTTGTCGATATTGACCACCAGCATCCCTTGCGCGATGGCCTTCAACAACAAAGGCATCACCGCCCGCGAATCGGCCGGCGCGACGATCAAGGCGTCGTCCCGGCGATCTATCGCGCGCTGCAGCATCGCCACCTGCGCCTTGACATCGCCTTCGCTCTGCAAGCCTTCCAGCCGCAGCTGATACTCTGCGGCATGATCGGCATGATGCTTGCGCGCGCCATCCAGCATGATGGTAAAAAACTGGTTGCGCAGCGACTTGACCACCACCGTCACGGCCAACTTGCGGTTGGCTGCCGCTGCCCAGCGCCAGGCGCCGGCACTCGCCAGCGCGGCCAGCAGGAATTGACGCCGCCTCATCGCCCTCTCCCCTCATTCAGATCACTTGAAACTATAGCCAAGTTCAAGCCGGGAGCACGCCGCGCCACGTCAAACAAAAAGCCGCCCATCGGCGGCTTTCTGGCTAGGTTGCTGGCGTTATTTCCACAGCTTCCACCACGGCATCTCCTCCGTCTGCCAGGGCTTGGTCAGATATTGGCTCTGCGGATAGTTCAACGACAGGACGCGGCGAGCGTCGTCGCGCAGTTGCGGCATCTGCAATTTGTCGTAGGCGGCCACCATGATGGCCAGCGCCTCTTCCGGATACTTGGTGTTGGAAAAGTCCTTCACCACGCCTTGGGCGCGGTTGGCGGCCGCCAGGTAGGCGCCGCGCTTCATGTAGTAGCGGGCCACATGCATCTCGTTGCCGCCCAGCGCATCGACCAGACGGGTCATCTTGGCGCGGGCGTCCGGCGCGTAGGTGCTGTTGGGGAAGCGGGTGGTCAGCTCGCGGAAGGCGGCGAAGGCCTCGCGCGCGGCGCGCGGATCGCGTTCGCTCATGTCCTGGCCGGCCCATTTGGCGAGCAGGCCGGAATCGTCGTTGTAATACACCAAACCTTTCAGATAATAGATGTAATCGAGGTTGGGGTGAGTCGGATGCAGCTTGATGAAGCGATCCGCCGAGGCGATGGCTTGCTCCGGTTCCCCATCCTTGTAATGGGTGTAGGCGAGGTCCATCTGCGCCTGTTGCGCATAGCGGCCATACGGGAATCGCGACTCCAGCGTTTCGTAGAGCTTGACTGCGCGGGTATAATTGCCGCTGTTCAACTCGTCGTGAGCTTCCGCATACAGTTTCTCCACGGTCCAGCCGCGCGTTTCGTCGTAGGTTTCCGTGGAGGCGCACCCGGCAAGCCCCACCATCACCAACATTGCAGCAACAACGTATCTTTTCATGACTGATCCTTACATTGACCCGGACGATTATAGCGACATCTCGGAAAACGAGGTATCCACCACGCAACATCTTGAAGTCCCGCTGACGCTATGCGGTGACCGGCTGGACGCAGTGCTGGCCAAACTGTTGCCGGATTACTCCCGCAGCCGGCTGACGCAATGGATCAAAGACGGCCTGGTTTTGGTGGACGGCAAGGTGGTGGCGCCCAAGACCAAGATGCTGGGCGGCGAGAAGCTGGACGTCACTTTGCAGCTGACGCATGAGGAAATGGCCTTCCAGCCGGAAGCCATGGACCTGCCCATCGTATTCGAGGACAACCACATCCTCGTCATCAACAAGCCGGCCGGCCTGGTGGTGCACCCGGCCGCCGGCAACTGGAGCGGCACGCTGCTGAACGGCTTGCTACACCACTGCCCGGCGCTGGCCAATGTGCCCCGCGCCGGCATCGTCCACCGCCTGGACAAGGACACCTCCGGCCTGATGGTGGTGGCCAAGACCCTGCCGGCGCAGACCGAGCTGGTGCGCCAGCTGCAAGCGCGCACCGTCAAACGGATCTACCGCGCCATCACTGACGGCGTAGTGCCCTTCGACGGCACCATCGAAGCCAATATCGGCCGCGATCCGAACAACCGCCTGAAAATGGCGGTGCTGAAGTTCGGCGGCAAACCGGCCATCACCCATATCCGGGTGCTGGAGCGCTTCGCCAGTCACTCCCACATCGAGTGCAAGCTGGAAACCGGCCGCACCCACCAGATCCGCGTCCACATGCGCGAGGCGGGCCATCCGCTGGCCGGCGACCCGGTATACGGCAATGTGCGGCACAAAATGGATGAAGAGATCGCGGCGGCCGTGAAGGCGCTGGGCCGCCAGGCGCTGCACGCCTACGCGCTGGCCCTGATCCACCCCGCCACCGGCGAGGAGCGCAGCTGGAAGGCGCCGCTGCCGGATGATTTCCGCGCCCTGCTGGACGTGCTGCGCGGCGATGGCGCCGTGGCCGACGAAGAAACCTTCGCCCACGGCGAAGGCGAGGACGATGAGGACTGGGACGACGAAGACGACGATGGCGACGTCGAGGTGATCTATGCCCGCTAAGGACTGGATCGAAGCCGACTGGCCCGCGCCGCCCAAGGTGCGCACGCTGGTCACCACGCGCGCCGGCGGCGTCAGCCAAGGGCCTTACACCAGCCTGAATCTGGGCGCGCATGTCGGCGACGCGCCGGAAGCCGTCACCGCCAACCGCGCCCTGCTGCGCGACGAACTGCCGGCCGAGCCCGCCTGGCTCAATCAGGTGCATGGCGTGGCGGTGGCGGACGCGGCCAGCGCAGGCGCGATTCCGCCCGATGCCGACGCCAGCTTCGCCCGCGCGCCGGGCGCAGTCTGCGCGGTGATGACCGCGGACTGCCTGCCGGTGCTGCTATGCGAGGAGCAGGGCCAGGCCGTGGCCGCCGCCCATGCCGGCTGGCGCGGACTATGCGATGGCGTGATCGAGGCCACCGTAGCGGCGATGGGCCTGCCGCCGACGCGGCTGATGGCCTGGCTGGGCCCGGCCATCGGCCCGGACGCGTTTGAGGTCGGCGCCGAAGTGCGTCAGGCCTTTGTCGAAAAAGACGCGGCGGCCGCTGCCGCCTTCGTCGAAATCGACCATGGCAAATACCTGGCCGACATCTATGCCCTGGCCCGCCTGCGCCTGGAAAAACTGGGCGTCTCGCGCATCCACGGCGGCGACTTCTGCACCGTGATAGACCGCGAGCGTTTCTTCTCCTACCGCCGCGACCGCATCACCGGCCGCATGGCCTCGCTGATCTGGCTGGAAGCCTGATTCTAGCGGCTGTTGATGCGTATTGAGCGGCCGCGCCGGAGCGCAAACGCGATCTGCGCAGCGCACGTCAACAGCCCCTAACCCCGCCGTCCGGCGGGGTGTTTGTTTTTATCCACTCGCCATCCCTTTTCCCTACAGACGATCGCCGCCGCGTTGACCCGCCGCCGTTACGCGGACATCATCATTTTTTATTCATCCGCCACGCACGCCTCCCATGCAGATCGCCATCGTCACCCTGGACTGTTTCAATGAGCTGGATTCCTTCATCGCCTCCGGCATTCTGGGGAGGATGACGCCGCACGGCTGGACTGTGCGCATCTGCGCGCCTGTGCCGATTGTGCAATCGCGCTCCGGCGCCCGCGTCGAACGCCAGGAAGACCTGTCCTACGCCGCGCAAGCCGACGCGGTGCTGATCGGCAGCGGCTGGCGCACGCGAGACTGGGTGGCCGACGATACCATCATGAGCCAGCTGCGGCTGGACCCATCGCGCCAGCTGATAGGCTCGCAATGCTCCGGCGCGCTGGTGCTGCATAAGCTGGGGCTGCTCAGCGACGGCATCGCCTGTACCGACGGCATGACCCGCCCCATGCTGGAACAGCTGGGCATCGCCGTCGCGCCCGGCGCTTTCCGCACGGTTGGCAATATCGCCACCGCCGGCGGCTGTCTGGCCTCGCAATACCTGGCGGCCTGGGTGCTGCTGCGGCTGGCCGGCGAGGCGCGCGCGCGCGAGGTGCTCTCGTATGTCGCGCCGGTGGGCGAAGAGCGCGACTACGTCGAGCGCGCCCTATCCCTCGTCTCCACGCCGGAAGGCGCGCTGTCATGAAGATCGCAGCGCTGTCCCGGCTTAGCCCGGCCGACTTGCACCCCTGCTTTCTGGCCGCCTTCAGCGACTACGTCATTCCCGCCCAGCCGACGCTGGAACAAATGACAGCCATGCTGAAGCGGCGCGGCTGGCAGCCGGAGCTGAGCGCCGGCGCCTGGCTGGACGGCAAGCTGGCGGGATTCTGGCTGACCGCCACGCCGGATATCGACGGCCAGCGGGAAGGCTATTGCATCGCCGCCGGCGTCGCGCCGGACGGCCGCCGCCGCCACGCACTGACCGACATGGCGGCCTTGGTGACCGCGTTGCTGGCCGAACATGGCATTCATAAGCAAAGACTGGAAGTCATAGACGGCAATGCGCGCGCGCAACGGGCTTATGAACAGCTGGGGTTCTCCGCCTTGCGCCGGCTGGATTGCTATCAAATCCTCGAACCCGTCGCTGCGCGCGGATTCTGGCCCATCACTGCCCATGCGGTTCACGCCGCCGCGGATTGGCCGGCCGATGCGCTGGCCTATCCGCCGGCCGTGCCCAATCGCCGCGAATCGCTGCTGCGCGCCGAACCGCCGCTGCGCTGGCTGACGATTCGCCATGATGGCGATCTCCAAGGCTCGCTGCTGATGTCGCGCGATGGCGAGGTGGTGGAGCTGCAGGTCGCGCCGGCCTGCCGTCGGCGCGGCATGGCCGCCAGCCTGCTGCGCGCCGGACAACAGCTGGCGGCGGATGGACGGCTGAGCTTCAATAATGTCGACAGCCGCGATCTGGCGCTGATCAGCCTGCTGCTGAAACACCAGGCCAGCTATCGGCTATCTCAATGGGAGCTCGTCAAGACAATCGACGATTGAAAAGCGGCCGGCCAAGGCGATGTTAAAATAAGAGTATGGCCGCCCCGCCGCGGCGGCTCTCAAACAAGGCCTTCCTCGATGCACCCGCAATTGCAAAACGAATGGCAGCACAGGCTGATCGCCCTGCTGGAACAACAACCGCCGGACAACGACGGCGCCCATGATCTGAGCCACTTGCACCGCGTATGGGCGGTGGCGCGCCAGCTGCTGCAGCATTACCCCGAAGCCGACCCCGTCGTGGTGATGGCCGGCAGTTATCTGCACGATCTGGTCAACCTGCCGAAGAACCACCCGCAACGCCAGTTGGCCTCGCACTGGTCGGCCGAGCGCGCGCGCCAATTGCTGGCGGACAGCGGCCTGACGCCGGCGCAGCTGGACAATCTGGCGCATGCCATCGAGGCGCACAGCTATTCCGCCGCCATCGAGCCGCGCACGCTGGAAGCCCGCATCGTGCAGGACGCCGACCGCATGGACGCGCTGGGTCCGGTGGGTCTGGCCCGCATGTTTTATGTTTCCGGCCGCATGGGCCGCGCGCTGGCCCACCCGCTGGACCCGCTGGCCGAACACCGCGGCCTGGACGACCAGGCCTGGGCGATCGACCATATCGAGGTCAAGCTCGCCAAGCTGCCGGGCATGATGCAAACGGAGGCCGGACGCGCCTTGGCGGAACGCAAGCTGCAATGGCTGCTCAGCTTCCGCGACGAGTTCTGCCAAGACTGGATGGCCCGCTAAGCCGAGAAAGGACAGGTCGCCGCCATGATGATCAAGAAGCTTCCGCGCAATCGCGCGGGAAGAGACTGGGTGGTAGGCGACCTGCATGGCTGTTTCGAACTATTGCGGCGCTTGATGAAAACCATCAGCTTCAATCCGCACACCGACCGGTTGATCTCGGTGGGCGATTTGGTGGATCGCGGACCGGACAGCCATCTAGTCGGCGAATGGCTGGCCCAGCCCTGGTTTCACGCGGTGCGCGGCAACCATGAGCAAATGGCGTTGGACGCGATGCGCAATCCGCTGGAGGACTTGGACCGCCATCTGCGCAACGGCGGCCGCTGGCTCAGCGAAATGCCGCCCGCCGAACGCGATGCCTGCGTCGCCGCCCTCGCGCAATTGCCGCTGGCGATAGAGATAGACAGCGAAGTCGGCAAGATAGGCGTGGTCCACGCCGACTGCCCCGGCAACGACTGGAGCGCGCTGGCCGAGCGGCTGGCGGCCAACTGCCCCAGCGCAGAAGACTACGATACGCTGCTGTGGTCGCGCGAGCGCGTGTTCGACCGCGGCGCCGGCCACGTCAACGGCGTGGCGCTGCTGCTGGTGGGCCACACGCCGCAAGACCACGCCGTCCGCTACGACAACGTGATGCACCTGGACACTGGGGCGGTTTATGGCGGCAAACTGACGCTGTTCTGCCTGGACGATTTCGTCGAAGTCTCGCTGCCGGCAGGCTCTGAACATGCGGCGCGCTACCAACTGCATTAGACGCTGCCGGCCTGCGCCGCTAGAATGCGCGCTCCCCCACGCAAGGAAAAACCATGGCCGAGCCCAAGAAAAAGACCGCAAACAAGCCGGGCCAGCAAGACAGGCGCGCTCAGGAACAGCGCTTCGCCCAGGCCGAACAAGCCTGCCGCCAGCTGGTGAACCTGCTGGAAACCATGGCCGCCGCCGGCGGGCTGGACGGCAGCGAAACCGCCGCCCAATATCTGAACTCCACCCGCGCCTACTACCGCCGCATCCGCAACGGCAAGGTGATGGGCCCGGCCGATTTCACCGCCGCGGCCGAAGTGTGCGCCTGCTCGCGCCGCGCGCTGGCCGCGCTGGACCCGACATTGGCCTTTGACGATTTGCCGCAGGCCGATGCGCTGCGCCAGGCCCTGCGCCAAGGCGACCTGGTCATCGAGCAGATGCGTCAGATCAAGGCCGGCAAAGCTGGCTGAATCTCCAAGCGCATGGCATGATGAGGACACCCCCACCTCAGCGCCGACATCGCCATGTACAAGCAGACTCCCCACCTCCGCGTTGCGCGTCCGGTCAGCAGCCTGGGCCTGAGCAAAGCCATGTATTGCGAGGGCTTGAATCTGCAGCTGCTGGGCAGCTTCAAGGATCATGATGGTTTCGACGGCGTGATGCTGGGGCTGCCCGGCGCGGGATTCCATCTGGAATTCGTCGTCAGCCACCGTCATCCGATCAGACCCGCCCCGACGGCGGAAGACCTGTTGGTGCTGTATCTGCCGGATCATCCCGAATGGGAAGCGGCTTGCGCCTGCATGCGCGCGGCCGGCTTCGCTCAGGTGCCATCGGCCAATCCCTACTGGGACGTCCACGGCGCCACCTTCATCGACCACGACGGCTATCGCACCGTGCTGCAGAACGCCAAGAGCCCGGTGTGAGGCCTCCGTTCGACACCGCCGGCGACGCCACTGCGCAGCCTGACGCACAAGCCCTGCGCGACATCGTCCGCCAGACGCCATGGCTGATGCATGCCTTGCGCATCGCGCGCAGCCTGGGCCTGGCGTCATGGTGCATAGGCGCCGGCGCGCTGCGCAACGCGGTATGGGACCACCTGCACGGTTATCCTGCCCCGTCGAGGCTGGCGGATATCGACCTCACCTACTTCGACCCAGAGAACCTCACGCAGCAGCAGGATGACGCGCTGCTGGCCACGCTGCAAAGCATGGCGCCGGACCTGCCATGGGAAGTCACCAACCAGGCGGCAGTCCATCTATGGTTCGGCAGCCATTTCGGCTATGCCGTCGAGCCGCTGCGCTCGCTGGCGGAGGCCGTCGCCACCTGGCCGGAGTACGCCACGGCGGTGGGCATCTATCTGGACGACGCAGACCGGCTGCGCATCATCGCGCCGCACGGCCTGCAAGATCTGCTTCAGATGCGAATCCGGCACAATCCTGTGCGCGCCAGCGCGGAGACCTACCGCCAACGGACCTTGCAAAAACGCTATCAGGAACGCTGGCCCGATGTGGTGATGGATCCTGAACCATCCGCCCCGCCGACGCAGTAGCACATCGACCCGGTTGGCACAGGAGCGCCATTCCTTGCGGCAGGCTTTCCGCCCCAGCGGCACAATGCGGTGTCAGCGCGGCCGGACCAATTGCCAGGCGCGCGTCAGGTAACTGACGCTGGCGAAGCCGCTCCAGCTATGCACCATGCGGGTAAACGGGAACAGCATGAAGAAAGTCAGCCCGAAGAATATGTGCAAACGGAACACCAGAGGCGCATCGCTTACCAGGCTGGCTGCATCGCCGCGTAAAGTCAGAATGTGTTGCGCCCAGAGCATGAAAGTCAACATGGCCTGGCCATCCAGGTGCTGCGCCGATTCCGGAATGGTGGCCAATCCCAGGCAGAGCGTCAGCAGCAGCCACGGCAGCAGGATCTTGTCGCGCAGCGCGGTCTGCACGGCCAACCGCTGATTGCTGAAGCGGCGCCACAGCAGGATCAGCAGACCCGCCAGAGCGACGCCGCCGAGCGCGCCGCCCGCCCCCATCGCCAACAACTGCTTGGCGCTGAGCGGCACGCCCAGCCACTCCCATACCGCAAGCGGCGTCAGCAGGCCGCCCAAATGGCCGAGGAATACGCCGATGATGCCGACGTGAAACAGGTTGGACCCCAGGCGCAATGGACCGCGATGCAGGAACTGCGTCGACTCGGCGCGCCAGGTGTACTGCTCGCGCTCAAAACGCACCAAGCTGCCCAACAGGAAAACCACCAGCGCGATATAGGGGTAGATGCCAAACAAAAACAAGTGCAAATAACTCATGATCAGACTCCTTGCGGCGCCGGGCGTGGATAAAAATGAACAGGCTGCGGCGCGGCGCTCGGCGTCAGCAGCGGCTCCATGCCGTCAAACCCGCTGCCGAAAACCTCCATCGCCTCATCCATATCGCGGACTGGCGGCGCGCTGACAGGCAGCGGCGCGACCGGGCTGAGGCTGGTCAGCGCGGCAAAGGCCCCGGCATAAGGATTGCCGGCATCCGCCAGCCGCCGGCCGACTGCCGCGATCACATGTACGGCCTCCCCCAGCAAGCCCGCCGCCGGTTCGGCCGGCATCTGGGATAGAAACTCCAGAAACAGCGGCAGATAGTCGGGCAGCTCGTCGGCCGCGATAAAAAATCCATGATCGTGATAAGTCTGCATCAAGCTGACCATGGCTTCGCCGCGCTCGCGGCTTTCGCCATAAACGTGCTCGAACAAGTGCAGGCTGAATGGGCGCTGACGATCAAACCAGTCCACATAGCGGCTTTGCAGCGTCAGCAGCTCGTGGCTCTGCAAGTGCGTCAACAACGGGGCCAGCTGCCCGGCCGTTTCGCCCGGCAGCGCTTGCGATAGCTGGCGCGCCAGCGGCAAGGCCTCCACCAGTTCGGACGTGGGATAGAGCAGCAAGGCGGAGATCAATCTAAAAGCATTCATGATGTCGCCTCAGGAATGGGATGACTTGCGTGATTTCGGCATGTCGGCGAAGAAAACCGACCCCTGCTTCTTGGTGCCGAACAAGGTGCCGTCGCTGACGCCGCCCGAGCAGCCATTGCCGAAGCTGAAACCGCAACTGCCCTTCTCATTGAAGCTGTCTTCCACCATTTCCTTGTGGCTGGAAGGAATCACGAAGCGGTCTTCATAGTTGGCGATGGCCAGAATCTGGTACATCTCCTCAACCTGTTCCCGCGTCAAGCCCACCTGCTGCAGCACCTCCGCCGCCTCGCGCTGATCGACATGGCGGGCGCGCAGATAGGCGCGCATGGCCAGCATGCGGTCCAACGCCATCCGCACCGGCGCTTCATCTCCGGCCGTCAGCAGATTCGCCAGATAACGCAGGGGAATCCGCAGCTCGCTCACATCCGGCAGGATGCCGTTGCGTCCCAGGACGCCGCTTTGCACAGCCTTCTGGATCGGCGACAAGGGCGGGATGTACCAGACCATGGGCAAGGTGCGGTACTCGGGATGCAGCGGGAAAGCCACGCACCACTCGACAGCCATCTTGTATACCGGCGATTGGCGCGCCGCCTCGAGCCAGCTTTCAGCAATGCCCTGGTTGCGCGCCTCGGCGATGACCGCTGGATCGTTGGGGTCGAGGAACAGGTCCAGCTGCGACTGATAAAGCTGCTGCTCGTCAACGACGGACGCCGCTTGCTCGATGCGGTCGGCGTCATACAGCATCACGCCGAGATAACGAATCCGGCCGACGCACGATTCCGAACACACGGTAGGTTGGCCGGCCTCAAGGCGCGGGTAGCAGAACGTGCATTTCTCGGCCTTGCCCGATTCCCAATTGAAATAGATCTTCTTGTACGGACAACCTGAGACGCACATGCGCCAGCCGCGGCATTTATCCTGGTCCACCAGCACGATGCCGTCGTCTTCGCGCTTGTACACCGAGCCGGACGGACAGGACGCCACGCAGGCCGGGTTGAGGCAGTGCTCGCACAAGCGCGGCAGATACATCATGAAGGTGTTCTCGAAGGTCGAGTACATCTCCTTCTCGATGTCCTTGAACAGCTGGTCGCGACCGCGCTTCGCGAACTCGCCGCCCAGATCGTCCTCCCAGTTCGGGCCGCTGGTGATCTTGTCCATCTTTTGCCGCGTCAGCACGGACACCGGACGCGCAGTCGGCGGCGTCTGCATGGCCGGCGCGTTCTGCAGATGCTCGTAGTCGTAGGTGAAAGGCTCGTAGTAATCGTCGATCTGCGGCAGGTTGGGGTTGGCGAAAATATTGGCCAGGATTCTCAGCCGGCCGCCCTGCTTCGGCTCCAGCTTGCCGGCCGCATTGAGCTGCCAGCCGCCGCGCCATTTTTCCTGGTTTTCCCAGTCGGTCGGGAAGCCGGTGCCAGGCTTGGTCTCGACATTATTGAACCAGGCATACTCCACCCCGTCGCGGCTGGTCCAGACGTTCTTGCAGGTTATCGAACAGGTGTGGCAGCCAATGCATTTGTCCAGATTGAGCACCATGGCTACTTGCGCGCGAATTTTCATCTTGTCGTCTCCTCAGTCCTGCGTGCCGCACTGGGGCTGGTCCAACCAGTCAACCCGGTCCATTTTGCGCACGATGACGAATTCGTCGCGGTTGCTGCCCACCGTGCCGTAGTAATTGAATCCGTATGCCTGCTGGGCATACCCGCCGATCATGTGGGTAGGCTTGGTCACGGTGCGCGTCACCGAGTTATGGATGCCCCCGCGCTTGCCGCTGGTTTCTGCGCCCGGCACATTCACGATCTTTTCCTGCGCGTGATACATCAGGGTCATCCCCTCCGGCACGCGCTGGCTCACCACGGCTCGGGCCGTCAGCGTGCCATTGAGGTTGAAGACCTCGATCCAGTCGTTGTCTACGATGCCGGCCTTGCGCGCATCGGTCTCGGAAAGCCAGACATGCGGCCCGCCGCGGCTCAATGTCAGCATGCGCAGATTGTCCGAGTAAGTGGAGTGGATGCCCCACTTCTGGTGCGGCGTGATGAAGTTGAGGACAATCTCGGTCTGACCATTGGGCAGACGGCCCAGCATGGAACCCGTGGTCTTCAGATCGACCGGCGGCTTGTAAACCGTCAGCCCCTCGCCAAAATCCAGCATCCAGCGGTGATCCTGATAAAACTGCTGGCGACCGGTCAGCGTGCGCCAAGGAATCAGCTCGTGCACATTGGTATAACCGGCGTTGTAGCTGACCTCCTCGCTTTCCAGGCCGGACCATGTCGGGCTGGAGATGATCTTGCGCGGCTGCGCCTGCAGGTCGCGGAAACGGATCTTGTCATGCTCGCGGCCCAGCGCCAGATGGGTGTGATCGCGTCCGGTGATTTTCGACAGCGCCGCCCAGGCCTTGACCGCCACATGGCCGTTGGTTTCCGGCGCCAGCGTCAAGATCATCTCGGCCGCATCGATTGCGCTGTCCAGCTTAGGCTGGCCGTTGCCGGCCTTGCCGTTGAGCTGGGCCAGTTCGCCGACCTCATGGCCGGTTTGCCAGGCGATGCCCTTGCCGCCATTGCCGACATGGCTCAGCAAAGGCCCTACCGTGGTGAATTTTTCATGGATGCGGGTGTAGTCGCGCTCGATCACGGTCATCTGCGGAGCGGTCTTGCCTGGCACCAGCGCGCATTCGCCCTTTTTCCAATCGCGAGGCTCAAACGGCTGGCCCAGCTCGCCCGGAGTGTCATGCATCAGCGGCGTCATCACCAGATCGTGCCGGGTGCCCAGGACGGGGCCGCCGATTTCCGACAAGCGGCGGGCCAGCAGCTTGTAGATTTCCCAGTCGGTCTTGGCTTGCCACAGCGGCTGCACGGCTTCGGACAGCGGGTGGATGAACGGATGCATGTCCGAGGTGTTCAGATCGTCCTTCTCATACCAGGTAGCGGTCGGCAGTACGATGTCCGCGTAGAGGCAGGTGGTGCTCATGCGGAAATCCAGCACGGTCAGCAAATCCAGCTTGCCTTCCGCCGCGGGGCGCACCTTGACCTCGGACGGCTTGATGCCATCGGCCTCGTCGTCGAACAGCGCATTCTGCGTGCCCAGCAGATACTTGAGGAAATACTCGTGCCCCTTGCCGCTGGAACCCAGGATATTGGAGCGCCAGACAAACATATTGCGCGGGAAATTCTTGGGATTGTCCGGATCGTCGCAGGACATATTGATCGAGCCGTTCTGCAGCCCTTCCACCGCATAGGCGATTGGATCCTTGCCCGCGGCCTGCGCGGCGCGGGTAATGTCCAGCGGATTGGTTTCCAATTGCGGCGCGGAAGGCAGCCAGCCCATCCGTTCGGCGCGGGCATTGAAATCGATCAAACTCAGGCCGGCAAAACTGCTGGTATCGGCAGTCGGGCTGACGATCTCGTTCACCGCCAGTTTTTCATGCCGCCACTGGCTGGTGTGCGCGTAGAAAAAGCTGGTGGAATTCATCTGCCGCGGCGGCCGCTGCCAGTCCGTGGCAAACGCCAGCGGCGCCCAGCCTTGTTGCGGCCGCAGCTTTTCCTGTCCGACATAGTGCGCCCAGCCGCCGCCGCTCTGGCCAATACAGCCGCACATCATCAATAGATTGATGATGCCGCGATAGGTCATGTCCATGTGATACCAGTGGTTCAGCGCCGCGCCGACAATCACCATGCTCTTGCCCTGGGTCTTGTCGGCGTTGTCGGCGAACTCGCGCGCCACGGTGATGACATCGGCAGCCGCCACGCCGGTGTGCTTTTCCTGCCACTTCGGGGTATAGGGCAGATCATCGTCGTAACAGCTGGCCACATTGCCGCCACCCAGTCCGTTATCGACGCCGTAATTGGCCAGCATCAGATCGTAGACCGTGGCCACCCGCACCGTGCTGCCATCCTGCAATTGCAAGTGGCGAACCGGCACATTGCGCGGCAATACCGCCTGATGCTCGGCTCCGAAGTACGGGAAATTGACCGCCACGATTTCATCGTGGGCGCCCTTGAGCGACAGCAATGGATCGATGTCTCGGCCGTCTGCGGCCTTGAGCTCCAGATTCCACTTGCCCACCATCTCCCCTTGCTCGCCCCAGCGCAGGCCGATGGTGCCGTTCGGCACCACGATCTGCCCGCTGGCGTTGTCGATCAGCAAGGTTTTCCAGTCCGGGTTATTGGCATCCTGATGGCTGGAAAGATGGGAAGCGCGCAGATAATGATCCGCGACCAGTCCCTGTTCCCCTTCCTTGAGCATCACCAGCATCGGAAAGTCGGTGTACTGCTTGCCATATTGGCGGAAGTAATCGCTGCACCCGGTCTTGTGGAACTCGTTCAGCACCACATGGCCCATGGCCATGGCCAGCGCGGCATCGGTGCCCTGCTTGGGCGCCAGCCAGATATCGCCGAATTTGGCCATTTCGCCGAAATCGCTGGAAACCGCCACAGTCTTGGTGCCCTTGTAGCGGACTTCGGTATAGAAATGCGCATCGGGCGTGCGCGTCATCGGCACATTGGAACCCCATACCATCAGATAGGTCGAGTTGTACCAGTCGGCCGACTCCGGCACATCCGTCTGCTCGCCCCACACTTGCGGAGAGGCCGGCGGCAAGTCGCAATACCAGTCATAGAACGACATGCACACCCCGCCGATGAGGCTGAGGTAGCGGCTGCCGGCCGCATAAGACACCATGGACATCGCGGGGATGGGCGAGAAGCCGATAATGCGGTCCGGGCCGTAAGCCTGAATGGTGTGGGCGTTGGCGGCGGCGATGATTTCGGTGGCGGTATCCCAGTCGGCACGCACAAAACCGCCCAGACCCCGAGCCTGTTTGTAGCGCGCCGCCTTGGCCGGGTCCGCGGTAATCGCCGCCCAGGCTTCCACCGGCGCCAGCGTCTGCCGCGCTTCGCGCCACAAAGCCATCAATTCGGCGCGAATCATCGGATACTTCACGCGCTGCGCGGAATAGACATACCAGGAATACGAAGCGCCGCGCGGACAGCCGCGCGGTTCGTGATTGGGCAGATCCGGCCGAGTGCGCGGATAGTCGGTCTGCTGCAACTCCCAGGTGATCAAGCCGTTCTTGACGAAAACGCGCCAACTGCACGATCCGGTGCAATTGACCCCATGGGTGGAGCGCACCACCTTATCCTGCTGCCAGCGCTGACGGTAAGCATCCTCCCACTGGCGGTCTTCACGGACCACTTCTCCGTGGCCATCGGCAAAGGTTTCGCTGGTTCGCGACAGGAACTTCAAGCGATCAAGAAAGTGACTCATGGCGTCTCCACAGCGGCATTGGTTTACCGCTATCAGCCTACGCCCCCATGCGCCACTTCCCCATTCACCAAAGGCAGCAATACAGTCCTGATTAAAGGACTAGTCGGCATAGTCCTTTCGTACAGGTAGGCAGCCCCAGCGCGCCGCTGCCGGCAAGGCACGCAAAGCCGCAATGAAATAACCCGCCTTGCGGCGGGTTATCTCGGGACGGCAACAGCGGACTCAACACGGCATCGGAGCATGCTTGCGCGCAAAGAACACCCAGGTCAGCGCGATGCAGCTCACATAGAACAGCATGAAGCAATACAGCGCATACTCCGCCCCTCCGCTCATTTTGACCGACAGACCAAAAATCTGCGGAATGAAGTAGCCGCCATAGGCGCCGATCGCGCTGATGAAGCCCGCCGCGGCCGCGGACTCGCGCACGCCGTCCTGCCTGGCCTGCTGCATGGCGGCCTCGTCCTTATCATGCGCCTGCTTCAGGCAAAAGCCGATGAACAGAGAAGGAATCATCTTGTAGGTGGAGCCGTTGCCGATGCCGGAAAACAGGAACAAGGCCATGAAACTGCCGAAGAACAGCGGCCAGTTGCCGGCCCCTCCCGCGACAGGCAAGGCGCTCAACACACCCAAAATGCCCAGCACCATGCAGCAGAACACCAGCAGCGTGACTCGCGCGCCGCCGAGACGGTCGGAAATCATGCCGCCAACCGGGCGGATCAATGCGCCCAGCAGCGGGCCGATAAAAGCGATTTTCGTCACCGGCACCAGCGGGAACAGGGTTTTGGTCAACAGGGCAAAGGCGCCCGCGAATCCAATGAAACTGCCAAAGGTGCCGAGATACAGATAACACATCAGCCAATTGTGATGGCGCTTGAAGATGATGGCCTGTTCGCTGAACGTCGATTTGGCGTCTTCCATATCGTTCATGCCGAACCAGGCGGCAAACGTGGCGGCGACGATCAACGGCACCCACATGAATCCCGCATTTTGCAGCCACAAACTCTTCTCAACGCCGTCCTTGAGATAATGCTGAGCCTCGCCGCCGAATCCGCCAAACAACGGCAGCGTGATGGCCAACGGAATCAGCAATTGCGCAAGGGAGACGCCCAGGTTGCCGAAACCCGCATTCAGGCCATTGGCCTTGCCTTTTTCCTTCGCCGGAAAGAAGTGCGCGATATTGGCCATCGAACTGGCGAAATTGCCGCTGCCCAGCCCGCACAGCAAGGCAATGGATAACATCACCGGGTAGGATGTCGAAGGGTCCTGAACGGCGAAGCCAAGCCACAGCGCGGGAATCAGCAACAAGCCGGTGGAGATGGCTGTCCAACGACGGCCGCCAATCAGACCAGGCAGGAAGGCGTAAAAGATGCGCAAGGTGGCGCCGGACAGCTGAGGCAAGGCCGTCAGCAGAAACAGTTGCTCCTTGCTGAAAGTAAATCCGGCATTCGGCAGGTTGAGGGTCACCATCGACCATAGAACCGAGACAATGAAGCCCAGCATCAGACAAGGGATGGAAATCCACAGATTGCGCAAGGCGATGCTGCGGCCGGTACGTTGCCAGAAAGTGGGGTTTTCCGGCTCCCAGCACTTCAGGACTGAGGCGTCATGAGACATATTGGCTCTCCAGGTTTGCGCCCCTCCGCCCTGAAACGGCTTGAGGGGTTATCACCGGAAAGCTTAGGGATGAGCAGCCATGGCCGCCATTCGCCGCATGGCCGAGTCCCGGCCGGCAGCCGGGCTAGTCCGCTTGGTTAAGATAAATCTCGGCCATCCGCCAGATGGGGGATGGCCGATTCGAAAATGGGCATGGACAAATCCTCAGCCCAAACCATGCTCGACGGCATAAACCGCCGCCTGCACCCGGCTGGACAAGCCGAGCTTCTTAAGAATGTTCTGCACATGGATTTTGACCGTGCTTTCCGCCACATCAAGCTTGCGCGCGATCACCTTGTTGCTGTCCCCGCGGGCGAGGCAACCCAGAATTTCACATTCACGCGGCGTCAACTTCGCCTTGTCGCCAGCGCCGCTGCTCGGCTGGCCCGCCGCGCGAAACTGCTGCACCAGCTTGGCCGTCATGCCCTCGGCGATCACCGCTTCGCCGTCATGCGCCCGGCGGATCGCGCTGATCAAGAAATCAGCATCGATGTTCTTCAGCAAATAGCCGCGCGCCCCGGCGCGCAAGGCGGCGCCCAAATCCTCCGCATCCTCTGACACGGTTAACATCAAGACGGCCAGGTCCGGCGCATCCTGCAAAATCAACTGCAATGCCTCCAGTCCGGAGAGGCCTGGCATGTTCAGGTCAAGCAATACCACGTCAGGCTTCAACGCATGCGCTTGCTTCACGCCCTCGACGCCATCCGCGGCCTCGCCCACGACATGCATGTCCGGCTGCTTGGACAACAACAGCGTGATGCCGCTGCGAAAAAGCGTATGGTCATCGATCAGCAAAATGCGTATCGGCTCAGTCATGAAACTTCCTTTGAATGCTTGCCGCGCTGCTGAGCCGACAAAACCAGGCTGACGGTCACACCGTCAACGGATTGAATATTCAGCGAGGCGCCAAGACGGTCCGCCCGCTCGTGCATGATGCGCAGACCGACATGGCGCTCGCCCTGATCCGCCATCCTCGCATCGGCAAATCCCGCACCGTTGTCACGGATGGTCAATTTCAGGTCGGGCCCCTCGACATAGTCAACCCAGACATGATCGGCGCCAAGCGCATGCTTGCGCACGTTGGATAAGGCTTCTTGCAAAATGAACAGCACCTGTATCTGTAAATCGGTTGGCAGCGGCACGCCATGCCCACTGGCGCTGAACGTAACCGGCAAGCCGGTTTGGCGACGGAATTTGCTCACTGTCGCCTCCAGCGCGGCGCGCAAGTCATCCTCCCCCAGCCGGGCGCGGAAGTTTTGCAGCAGATCGCGCACATCTTCATAACTCTCCTGCACCCCGGTATGCAGCAGCGGCACAATGCTCCGCGCCTCATCCACATCCACTCGCTGCAACGCGGCATCCAGCATTTGCACCTGCAGATTCAGGAACGACAAACCCTGGGCGATGCTGTCATGCAAGCCTTGCGCCAGCAAGTTCCGCTCCTGGGTTACCGCCAGCTCCCGTTCGCTGGCAGACAAGCGCAGATTTTCCAGCGCGTTGCCTAGATGATTGCCCAAACTATCCAGCAATTGCATGTCGCGCGGGCTGAAGTCATGCGGCTCATGGAAATAGAGAGTAAAGAAGCCCGTCTGACGCTGGCGCGTCCGCACCGGGAAAGCCGAAACCTGCGCGAAGCCGAGGCGGGTGCAGGTTGCCGGGAAGCCCTCGGGCACGCCGGCGCGGAAGTCCTGAATCACGGCGTGATTCTGGCGCAACACCTGCCCGCACAGGCAGTCGTCAATCTGCCGGCACTCGGCCGCTTCCGCCAACAGGCTGGGCAACTGGTCAGATGCCAGCAAATGCGCCTGGCTGGCCGATGGATCCGCCACCCGGACACTGCAGGCGGCGGCACCGAACCAAGCGCGCAGATATTCAACAAAACCCTGGCACAACTCCTGCCCCTCGAAATTTTCATTCAACAAGGCGGTCGTGCCATATAGCAGCGACAGTTCGCGATTCTGCTCGTTAAGCATGGCGGTCTTGTCATTGACCCGCATTTCAAGCGTGTCATACACCTCAGACAACTGGTCCGCCATATCATTGAACCCCGCCGCCAGCGCGCCGAATTCGTCGCGGGTTTCAACCGGCAAGCGCACGCTCAGATCCCGCGCCGCCATCCGTTGCATGCCCTGACCCAGCAACTCCAGAGGACGGAAAATCAGCAAGAACATCAGATAAATCTGCGTCGTGCATCCGACGATGGCCATGATGATCAGTATCACCTGCGAGGCCTGCAGCAACATGGTGCGTCGTTCGTTGTAATGCTCGACCAGGCCGACCAAGCCATCCAATTGATCGACAAAATCGTCCGCATTACGCCGCAGCGCCGCCGCATCCGGCACCGGCGCGCCTGCCTGCACCGCGCGCGCGGGCGGAAGAATATTGTTCGCATAATGGGCGCGAACACGGGCAAACGCTTGATAAACCGCCTCGTCTTGCGGCAGATACAAGGGGCGGGCGGGGTCTCCATGGCGGAGCAGATTCAGCGTGCGGTCAAACACCGCCAGATCATCGGCGATTCGCTGGCGCCGGGCCTGATCAGGCTGGCCGGCATATTCGTACAGTGAGAGCGACAAGCGATAAGTCTGCTTGCGCAAACTGCCGGCCGCATTGATGGCAGCCGCGCCGCCCTCCAGCTGCCAGGACAGGTAAAGGGTTGTGCCAATGGCTCCCAGTCCGATCAGCAGACTCAATAACAAGAAGCCGACAACGCGGGTGCTCAAGCGGATGGGGGCGGACGAGCCTTCAGACATGGGCATGTCGCCTATCCGCCCGTTTGAGACATGAAACGGACCATTTTCGCAGGCGCTTCATTGAAGTGGTGCTTTTCCGGCTTGCGATGGATGGCTTTGACAATCTCCATGCGCAGACAGTCGTCGTCAGCGCCGCCGCGCAGCAGCGGGCGCAGCTCCAGCCTGTCTTCCTGGCCCAAGCAAAGATGCAGCACGCCATCCACCGTCAAGCGCACACGGTTGCAAGTGGCGCAAAAATGCTGGCTGACCGGCGTGATGACTCCCAGCTGGTTGCGGCCATCCGCGGTTTGCCAATAGCTTGCCGGGCCGCCGCCCAGCGTCAGCGCAACCGGCTCCAGCCCAAAACGCGCCGCAAGCGCGGGGAGAATGTCCGCCACCCGCATATAAGCTGCATTGCGGCCGGTTTCTCCCATTGGCATGGCCTCGATCAGGCGCAGGATAAAACCGTGTTCAAAACAGAAAGCCGCCATGCGCTCAACTTCATGATCATTGATGCCACGCATCAACACCATGTTAAGCTTGATTGGGGTCAGCCCGGCAGCCTTGCCCGCCATCACTCCGGCCATGACCGCATCCAGGCTATCCCGCCCCGTCACCTGCTGCAGGCAGTTCTTATCCAGCGAATCCAGGCTGACATTGATTCTGGCCAGTCCTGCTTGTTTCAGCGCAGCCGCATGTTTGAGCAGCCGGCTGCCATTGGTGGACAGCGACAACTCATCCACCCCCGGAAGGCGGGCCAGTTGCCCTACCAGTTCAACCAGGTTGCGACGCAGCAAAGGCTCACCGCCGGTCAAACGGAAACGCCCGACGCCCAAACCTGCAAAAATCCGCACCACCCGGTTGATTTCGGCAAAACTCAACCAATCCTCCGGCTCCGTATAGCCTTGAAAGCCTTTGGGCATGCAATAGCTGCAACGCATGTCGCAACGATCGGTCACCGACAAACGCAAATAATCGATGCGGCGACCATAGGCATCCACCAGGGTATGGGATGAAGGGACAGAATTCATGATTTCAGGCTCTCCTGCGGCTAGTGTAAGCACTTTTTGCCCGCGAGACCCTGCTACTTCATGATAAGACCTTCATAGTTCAAATTAACTAGGGACGTTGACGTCTGCCAGCGGCCAGCCCGGCGCGCCAAAGCCTGAGCCGGCCGCCGCGGCCCGCTACTCCGCCACCGCCTCCCGCTCCTGCTGCAAGCGCCACATCTCGGCGTAGCGCCCTCCTTTTTCCAGCAGCTCGCGATGGTTGCCCTGCTCTACCACTCGGCCTGCATCCAGCACCAGGATGCGGTCGGCGTTGACGATGGTGGATAGCCGGTGCGCGATGATCAGCGTGGTGCGGTTGGCCGAGATGGCGGCCAGTTCGTTCTGGATGGCTTTTTCCGTGCGCGAATCCAGCGCGCTGGTGGCCTCGTCGAAGATCAGGATGGGCGGGTTTTTCAGGATGGTGCGCGCAATGGCCACGCGCTGCTTCTCGCCGCCGGACAGCTTCAGCCCGCGCTCGCCCACCAGGGTGTCGTAGCCGTCCGGCAGACTGCTGACAAAATCGTGGATATGCGCCGACCGGGCCGCCTCGATGATTTCCTCCCGCGTCGCGCCGGGTTTGCCATAGGCAATGTTGTAGTAGACGCTGTCATTGAACAGCACGGTGTCCTGCGGCACGATGCCGATGTGGGCGCGCAGCGAATCCTGCGTCAATTGGCGGATGTCATGGCCGTTGATCTTCACAGCGCCGGCCGTGACGTCATAGAAGCGGAACATCAGCCGCGACAGCGTCGATTTGCCGGCGCCGCTGGCGCCGACCACCGCCAGCGTCTGGCCGGCCGGGATGGTGAAGTCCACGTCGTGCAGGATCTGCCGCTTGGACTCATAGGCGAAACCCACGCGTTCGAAGCGCACCGTCGCGCTGCGGGTGTCCAAGGCTTGCGCATCCGGCGCATCGGCAACTTCCAGATTCACGCCCAAGAGCTTGAACATGCGTTCGATATCGGCCAGCGAATGCTTGATCTCCCGGTAGACGAAGCCCAGGAAATTCAACGGCGCATACAGCTGGGTGATGAAGGTCGCCACCAGCACTACGTCGCCCACCGTCATCTTGTGCGCCACCACGTCGCGCGCCGCCAACACCATCACCAGGGTGACGCCGACGGCGATGATGGCAGCCTGGCCTGCATTCAACAGCGACAGCGACACCTGATTCTTGATCGCCGACGACTCCCAGGCTTCCAGATTGCGGTCGTAGCGCTTGGACTCGTACTCCTCGTTATTGAAGTACTTCACCGTTTCGTAGTTCAGCAAGGCGTCTATCGCCTTGGAATTGGCCTTGGAGTCCAGGTCGTTCATGGTCCGGCGATAGACGGTGCGCCATTCCGTGACCAGCAGCGTGAAGGCGATGTAGATGGCGATGGTGCCCAGCGTCACCACAGCGAAAGTCCAGGAATAGCGGTGCAGCAGGATGCCGGTAACCATGGCGATTTCCAGCAGCGTAGGCAGAATATTGAACACCGTGAAGTTCAGTAAAAAGCCTATGCCCTTGGTGCCGCGCTCGATGTCGCGGCTCATGCCGCCGGTGTGGCGCTCCAGATGAAAGCGCAGCGACAGCCTGAATAGATGGCGGAACACATTGCGCGCCACGCTGCGCACCGCGCCCTGGATCACCCGGGCGAAAATGGCGTCGCGGAACTCGCCCAGCACCCCTGACAGCAGCCGCGCCACGCCGTAGCCGGTCAAGGCCAGCACCGGGATGGCCAACAGCGTGGCCGGCACGGACAACTGGTCGACGATGTCCTTCAGGTACAGCGGCACCGTCACCGCCGCCACTTTGGCCAGCACCATGCAAGCCAGCGCCAGCGTCACCCGCCACTTGAAGGCCCATAAATAGGGAAACAGCGTTTTAAGGGTCTGCCAGTCGTTGCGGTCTGTCGGCGCCGGGCCGGTATGGGTAATGCGCATAAAAGCTTGCCTGTGGCTGGGGTCTGGCCCAGAGTGAAAAGGCTACACTCGCAAAGGGGCAGACATCATGTGGATTCTATTGCTGGAAGCACTGGGCGCCGGGGCGCTCGCCTCCTTCATTGTTTGGTGGACCTGGCCGCGCAAGGACGAGGACCCGTCCTGTAAACGCGATTAGTGCAGCACGCGCGGCGCCACCAGCGTCATCTCTGGAATGTCGGCCTCGAAGCGCTGGCCGTCGTCGGCCACCATCTGGTAGCTGCCCTTCATGCTGCCGTAAGGCGTCTTCAGATGGGTGGCGCTGGTGTACTCGAAAGCCTGGCCCGGCTCCAGGTGCGGCTGCTCGCCCACCACCCCCATGCCGCGCACTTCCTGCACCTGCTGGTTGGCGTCGGTGATGATCCAGTGGCGGCTTACCAGCTGGGCGGGCTCGCTGCCGGTATTGACGATGCGGACGCGATAGCCGAAGACATAGATGTCGTTGGCCATATTGGACTGTTCGGCGATGTATTGGGGCTCCGCCTCCACTTCAACTTGATAGACTTTCTCGGCCATTTCGGCTCCTCCGGATCAATATGTCCTTCATTTTATCCGGCCAAAGCGCTTTTGGCGCGGTAGAATGCCCGGCATTCCTTGTTTTTCGTTCCAGAGCCTCGCCATGCGCACTTTCCGTATCGCCCCCAGCATTCTGTCCGCCGATTTTGCCCGTCTGGGCCAGGAAGTCAGCGATGTCATCGCCGCCGGCGCCGACATCATCCACTTCGACGTGATGGACAACCACTACGTCCCCAATCTGACCATGGGCCCGATGTTCTGCGAGGCCATCCGCCCGCACAGCAGCGCTCCCATCGACGTGCACCTGATGGTGAAACCGGTGGATGCGCTGGCTGCCGCCTTCGCCAAGGCCGGCGCCGACATCATCACCTTCCACCCGGAAGGCTCGGAACACATCGACCGCACGCTGGGCCTGATCAAGGATGCCGGCTGCAAGGCCGGCCTGGTGTTCAACCCGGCCACGCCGCTTTCCTATCTGGACCACGTGATGGACAAGCTGGACATGATTCTGATCATGTCGGTCAACCCGGGTTTTGGCGGACAATCGTTCATTCCGCACGCGCTGGAGAAGATCAAACTGGCGCGCCAGCGCATCGACGCCTACACCGCCAAGCATGGCGGCGAAATCTGGCTGGAGGTGGATGGCGGCATCAAGGTGGACAATATCGCCCAAGTGGCCGCCGCCGGCGCAGACACCTTCGTCGCCGGCTCCGCCATTTACGGCCAGAAGGACTACAAGGCCGTGATCGACGCCATGCGCGCCGAACTGGCGCGCGCGCAAGGATAACTACGCAGCCGTTTCATTCCAATCATCGAGGGCTTAAGCAATGCACGCATTCATCGTCACCGGCGCCTCCCGCGGCCTGGGCTTCGCCATCTGCGAAGCGCTGTTGAACGACGGCTATTTCGTGGTCGGCATCGCCCGCAACGCCGGCCCGGCGCTGGAAGGCCTGGCCGGCCGCCACCCGGAGCGCTTGCTGGCCGTCAACGCCGATCTGTCCGATGCCGCGCAAGCCAACGCCGCGGTGCATACCGCGCTGCAGCAGCTGCCGTTGCCCGAGTGCGCGACGATCACGCTGATCAACAACGCCGGCGTGGTGACCCCTATCGCCCAGGCCGGCCACTATCCGACCGATCAGCTGGTGCAAGCGATTGCCATCAACGTCACCGCGCCGATGCTGGCCACCAATGCGCTGCTGTCGGCGACGGACCATCTGCCGGCGCGCCGCCGCATCCTGAACATCTCCTCCGGCGCCGCCGCCAAGGCCTACCCGGGCTGGAGCGTGTACTGCGCCACCAAGGCCGGGCTGGACCACTTCAGCCGCTGCGTGGCGCTGGAACAGCAGGACAAGGCCAATCCGGCGCAAATCGTCGCGCTGTATCCGGGCGTGGTGGACACCGACATGCAGGGCAATATCCGCGGCAGCGATGAAGCCCAGTTTCCGCAGAAGGGCCGTTTCGACGCTTACAAGGCCGAAGGCGCGCTGGCCTCGCCGGCCGCCGCCGCCCGCCAAATCGTCGACTATCTGGTCTCCCCGGCCTTCGGCCAGCTGCAAGTCGTCGATATCCGCGAACTGTAAGCGCCTTATCCATCACCACTCCGCCGCGGCCGCCAGGCCGCGGCCAACGAAGCAAGAACATGAATCTCAAGCATATCCAAGCCGTCGCCTTTGATCTGGACGGCACCCTGGTCGACTCCATCCCTGATCTGGCCAATGCCGCCAACGCCATGCGCGAACACCTGGGCCTGCCGCCGCTCGCTGCCGAGCGCATTCAGAGCCATGTCGGCGACGGCATCGCCAGCCTGGTGCACCGCGCCATCACCGACGAGCGCCACGCCGAGGCGGACGGCCCGGCATGGGAGCGCGGCTACCGCTACTTCATCCAGCACTACCGCGAACACCTGACCGACCACACCACCGTCTACCCCGGCGTGCGCGACGGCCTCGCCCTGTTGCGCGCGCGCCAGTTGCCGCTGGTGCTGATCACCAATAAATCGGAACGGCTGGCCGTGCCGCTGGTGGAGGAACTGGGCCTGCGCGACCACTTCAGCCTGATCCTGGGCGGCGACACGCTGCCGGAGAAAAAACCGTCCGCCCTGCCGCTGCTGCACGCCTGCCAGGTGCTGGGCATCCCGCCGCAGGACCTGGCCATGGTGGGCGACTCCGCCAACGACGTGGCGGCCGCGCGCGCGGCAGGCAGCACCGCCATCGCTGTCCGCTACGGTTATGCCGACGCCTCCACGCTGGGCGCCGACCTGGCGGTGGACAGTGTTGCCGAGCTGTACGATTTGATGAAGAATGACTGATCCGCTTCAACGCTAAAAGGAATGCACGCATCCATGGCTTTTCTTCCCTGCCCCGCCAGCTGGCGATGGCGTCGCCCGCACTACGCTTCGCACGCCCGCGCCCCAACTGACACTCTCAAGGAAGAATTCCATGCACGCG
The DNA here is from genome assembly GCF_016428945.1 of Chromobacterium sp. ASV23. NCBI lineage: Bacteria > Pseudomonadati > Pseudomonadota > Betaproteobacteria > Neisseriales > Chromobacteriaceae > Chromobacterium > Chromobacterium sp. ASV23. The sequence goes on along the minus strand of NZ_JAELTR010000001.1, from coordinate 194,911 downwards.
CAAGACTTTGATCACCTGGCCGCCGCCGGCTACAACCGCATCCCCGTGGTCCAGGAGCTGCTGGCCGACCTGGACAGCCCGCTGTCCATCTACCTGAAGCTGGCCAACCGCCCCTACAGCTACCTGATGGAGTCGGTGGTGGGCGGCGAGCGCCACGGCCGCTACTCCATCGTCGGCCTGCCGGCCGACACCCGCTTGCGCGTCAATGGCCGCCGGGTGCAGGTAGAGTGCGGCGACAAGGTGATCGAGCGCCACGATGGCGACCCGCTGGCCTTCATCGAACAATTCCAGAACCGTTTCCGCATCCCCGAGCTGCCCGGCCTGCCGCGCTACTCCGGCGGCTTGGTTGGTTATTTCGGCTACGACACCATACGCTACGTGGAGAAACGGCTGGCGGACACCCAGAAGCCGGACCCGGTAGGCACGCCGGACATCCTGCTGATGCTGTCCGAGGAAATCGCCGTGGTGGACAATCTGTCCGGCAAGCTCTACCTGGTGGTGTACGCCGACCCGGAAGTCCCCAACGCCTTGCAAAAAGCGCAAACGCGGCTGGCTCAGCTGCGCGCCATGCTGCGCGAGCCGCTGGCCATTCCGCTGTCGCTGCCGCTGGACGGAAACGTCGAAGCGGTGTCCGAATACGGCGAAGACGCCTTCAAGGAGGCCGTTACCGCCTGTCAGCGCTACATCCACGACGGCGACATCATGCAAGTGGTGCTGGCCCAGCGCATGCAGCAGCCGTTCGGCGGCTCGCCCATCGCGCTGTATCGGGCGTTGCGCAATCTGAACCCGTCGCCGTATATGTTCTTCTACCACTTTGACGATTTCCACGTGGTAGGCGCGTCGCCGGAAATCCTGGTGCGCCGCGACGGCGAAACCGTGACGGTGCGCCCCATCGCCGGCACCCGCCCGCGCGGCCAGACTCGCGAGCAGGACGAAGCCCTGGCCGCCGAGCTGCTGGCGGACCCGAAGGAAATCGCCGAACACGTGATGCTGATGGACCTGGGCCGCAACGACATCGGCCGCGTGGCGGACATCGGCACGGTGAAGATCACCGACAATATGGCCATCGAGCGCTACTCCCACGTCATGCACATCGTGTCCAATGTGGAAGGCACGGTGGATAGACAGATCAGCAATATCGACGTGATCAAGGCCACCTTCCCGGCCGGCACGCTGTCCGGCGCGCCCAAGGTGCGGGCGATGCAGATCATCGACGAGTTCGAGCCGACCAAGCGCGGCATCTATGGCGGCGCCGTGGGATACCTGGGCTTCAACGGCGATATGGACCTGGCCATCGCCATCCGCACCGCGGTGCTGAAGAACGGCATGCTATACGTCCAGTCCGGCGCAGGCATCGTCGCCGACTCCGTCCCGCAATCGGAATGGCAGGAAACGCAGAACAAAGCCCGCGCCGTGCTGCGCGCCGCGCAGATGGTGCGCGACGGGCTGGACGCCTGACGCTTTGCCAGGCAAGCAAAACGCCGCCGACCATTACAGTTGGCGGCGTTTTGCGTTTTCGCCTGTTTCGAATCCACCGCCCCTAGTGCGCATCCAATCCTTGCTGCACTCGCCAAGACAGCGGCAGGGTCAGCAGCAGAATAGCCGCCAAGGCCAGCAACGCCGCAGTCACCCCGGCCGCGTCGCCCAGGCGGCCAAACAGCGCCGGCGACAGCGCCCCGCCGCCTATGGTGCCGGTGTAGAACAAGGCGAAGGCGTGCTCGCGCCGGCCGGCGCCGGCCAGTTCCGCCACCGTGCCATACAACACCGACGAAGTGCCATTCAGCGCCAGGCCCAGCAACGGCAACATCGCCATCACGCCCGCCAGCGGCAAGGCCAGAGCGGCCATGATCAGCAGCGAGGTCATGGACTCGGTCAGCCACACGGTTTTCATCATGCCGATGCGCGCGCCCAGATAGCCGCAAAACAGTTTGCCGAACGCCCCGCCGACGAACAGCAACGACAAGGCGAGGCCAATGCCGGCGCTGCCGGCGCCCTTGCTTTTCAGCACAAAGGGCAAGAAAGTCAGGAAGCCCATGCGCACCGCGCTATCAATGGCGCCGGTGGCCAGCAGCGCGCGCAACCCGCCGGCCGATCCCGGGCCAGCAGCCTTGTCCGGTTTTTCCTTGCCGGCGGCGACGCTCGGCGTGGCCGGCACCAAGCACCATAGCGCGACCGCCGCGGCCAAGCCCAACAGGCCGGCCAGCGTCACGCTCAGACGCCAGCTCGCCACTGTCAGCAGCAGCCCCGCCACGGCGGGGATCAGCATCTTGCCGATATCGCCGGCAAAGTTGTACTGCGCCAGCGCTTGCCTGACGCCTCCCCCGGCCTCATGGCTGTCGGCCACCAGCGACGACGCCAACGGATGCTGCGCACTGGCGCCTAGTCCGCCCAGCATCAACGCGGGCAACAACATCGCCAGGCCACCGGCCTGCCCGGCAAGCAGATAAGCGACACCGGCCAAGGCCGTACCGCCGACCAGCAGCCGCTTGCGTCCCCAACGCCGCGCCAGCCGGCTGGCCAAGAGCTGGAACCCTGCCATCATGCCGGAATAGCTGCCACGCAGCAGTCCCACCATGGCGTAGCTGATGGCGAACTGCGCCTGCCAGATCGGCAGCAGCACATAGATCAGGTCGGTCAGACCATCGTGGACGGCATGCGCGCCGCAGGCGGCCCATAAGGAGCGGCGGGGCGAACCCTCTTTGGAAGCAGGCACCGCCTCCGGCAAGGTAAGGCTTTTTGCTTCGGACATGACAGCTTTGCATTGGGACAGGTGTGGGCAAATACTAAACAAATGTCATGAAGCTGTCACGATTTGCCTCTCCCACGCTGTCGGCACGCCCGCGCCACTTACCTATGCAAAAGCCGCCTGCCACATTGCAGACGCAAGGCCCGACACCACCAGTTCCTGCTCATCGTTCGAGGCGTTGTGAAATCGGTAGATGGAGCCTCCCGGCGCAGCGATCGCTTCTTTGGGCAACTGGCAGCGATTGCCCATGCAAACGATTTCCCCCGATGCCGCCTCTGCGGCGGCAAGCGGCGGCATGCCCTGCTGAGAAACAGCCGCGCCAGACCCGCCGTCTTGGCGGGAATCGGAGCCGCCACCCCCTCCTCCGCCGCAAGCCGTCAATGCCAGGGTGAGTACCGTTATCAGGAAGGGTGCTGTCTTCTTATTCATACAAATTTACTTTTGAAACAATTATTAACAAAGTCTAATACTAGAAGCAAAAGCACAATTTGTGGGGAAAACTGTCCGAATCCCGCCACCCAACTTCTTGAGTTGTTACTTTAATGCAACAAAATATCATTTAGCATTTATTCATGAGCATATCTCATTCGTCACCCGCCTCTACTGCCCATGTCCATCCTCGCGCGCTACGTGCCAAGCGGAGGATGCGCTTCCCAGCCATACTTTTGATCTGTTGCCTATAGTGAAGCCATGTTCTAGGGCACCATGGAGTCACTCGGAATTCGCCATGCAGGACTTCGACCGTTTTCTGCTGACCGTCGTCTATGACCTTGCCAACCTGATCTTCGTGGTGGATCAAGGCGACGGCACCATCGTCTACGCCAATCAATACATGCGGGACACACTGGGGGCAGACTGCGTGGGCCGCCGCTTCGCCGAGCAATTCTCCGGCGCAGGCGGGGCGCACCATTTCATCGGCTACAACCAGCAGCACGGCGCCGAAGCGGCGCCGCCGCCTCTGCAATCCGAGTACTACGACGATGAATCCGAAAACTGGTATCACGTCCAGCAGCGCCAGATCGCCTGGATAGACGGATCGCCCAAGATCGTGTTCGTGCTCAGCGAAATCAACGCGTTGAAGCGGCTGCAGAAAGATCTGACCGAGGCTCATGCCACGCTGGCCTTCAAAAATCGCGAACTGGAAATCTCGGCCCGCACGGACCGGCTCACCAGCCTGTACAACCGCTACCAGCTAGATCAGGTGATCACCAGCGAATTCCAGCGCTTTCGCCGCTATGGCAAGCCGTTTTCGGTACTGCTGGCCGACTGCGACCAGTTCAAGCAGGTCAACGACACCTATGGCCATCCGGCCGGCGACGCGGTGCTGATCGATCTCGCCCGCCTGCTGCAGTCCAATATCCGCGCTACCGACACGCTGGGCCGCTGGGGCGGCGAGGAGTTCCTGGCCATCCTGCCGGAAACCGGGCTGGACAATGCCTCGCAATTGGCGGAGAAACTGCGCGCGACCATTTCCGCCTACGTCTTCCCCGCGGTAGGCCACAAGACGGCCAGTTTCGGCATCGCGCAGATCCGGCCGGACGAAAACATCAAGGACCTGGTGGCGCGCGCGGACCAGGCGCTGTATCTGGCGAAGGCCAATGGGCGAAATCGCGTCGAGGCCCTGGCCTAGCCAGGCCCTATCTTTGGAAAACGAGGCATGCGCAAGAAAAGCTTCCTGATCGTCGACGACTCCCCCGCCGTGGTCAAACGACTGAGCCTGATTCTGGAATCCCTCGGCCATCAGGTTGTCGGCTCCGCCGCCAACGGGCTGGAGGCGATAGACAAAGCCAGATCGCTGCGGCCGGATGCCATCACCATGGACATCCAGATGCCGGAAATGGGCGGGCTGGAAGCCACCCGCCATATCCTGCTGGAGCAACCAGACAAACCGGTCATCATCATTACCGCCCATGGCCAGGAAAGCACGGTGGTGGATGCCATCGCCGCCGGCGCCAAGTACTTCATCTGCAAGCCTATCGAGAAGGACAAGGTGGAGGATGTGCTGAACAAGGTATTCCGGGACGATTGAGCACGACGCCGCGCCCCTCAGAGGATGGCCCCATGAAACCGCCTGTTGACTTGCTTACCCCCGCTCTGCGTCGCGCCTCTGCGCTGCTGGCCGCTTGCCTGCTGGCCCTGCCCGCGCAGGCGCGCCCCCTGGCGGACATCCTCAAAACCCATCAGCTCAGAGTCTGCATTGCGCCGCTTCACCCCGCGGTGGCGCAGGCCACGCCCAAGGATTGCCGCGAACAGTGCGTTTTTTCCGGCCCTGTCTATGAAGAGGCGCTGGCTTTCACGCACTACCTGGGCAAGGACATGCGGATCAAGGCGTTGCGCGTGGGATGGGATGAACAGTTCTTTGACAAGACCGGCAAGACCGAGCTGGAAGCCAGCTATACCCCGCAACTGATGGCCTCGGGCGCTTGCGACCTCTACCCCAACCACCTCACCAAGACAGCCTGGCGGCTGAAAAAGCTCGATTTCGTCACCATGTTTCCCAGCCGCATGATGGTGGTCGCCAATGCCAGCCTGCGCGAACGGCTGCATGGCAGCGCGCAACTGGCTGGTCTGCGCGCCGCCACAACCAAGGACACGTCCTACCACACCTGGCTGCAGGAGCAGAACCGAAGCACATTCTCAGCCAACCCGATCAAAATAGAATTGATGACCTCCGAAGAAGCGCTGCAGGCGGTCAATGCTGGCAAGGTCGATTTCATATTGATGGATGCCGATGTGGCGATCTGGCATACCCATCATCAATTGCAGAATACCTACGTGGCGTTTCCGGTGGGCCCCAAGGACGAGATAGGCTGGGCCTTCCGCAAAGACGACAAGGACTTGCAAACCGCAGCGGCCAAATTCTTCGACGAACAGCGCCAGCGCCCCGATTCGGAGCTGAACCGGATATGGCTGCGTTATCACGGGCACTCGCTGACCGACTTCATCGCGCTGGTGGCGGCAGTGCACTGAGCGCGGGCGAGACGAGAATACCGCCATGGCACGCCGTCCCCGCCTGAGCCTGTTGTCGCCAGCATCGGCATGCTTGGCCATGTTGTGCTTGTCGGCGCCCGCGCCAGCTCGCTCGCTGGCGGAAATTGTCAGGACGCATGAGCTGCGCGCCTGCATCGTGGCCTTCCACCCCGCAGCCGCCACCGCCGCACCGCCCGCCTGCCGCGAAAACTGCCATTTCTCTGGGCCGGTATACGATGAAGTGCAAACCTTCTCCCGTTATCTGGGCAAAGCCATCCGGCTGAGAACGCTGCGCGTGGAATGGGATGAGCAGTTCTTCAACCAGCATGATCAAACCGACCGGGAAGCCAGCTACACCCCCAAGCTGCTGGCCGATGGCAGCTGCGACGTCTTCCCCAACCGATTGACCAAGAATGCATGGCGTCTGAAGAAAATGGACTTTGTCACCTTGTTCTCCAGCCGGCTGATGGTGGTGGCGCACGCTTCGCAGCAAGGCAGGCTGCTGTCCGCGGATCAATTGGCCGGCAGGCGCGCCGCAGTCCTGAAGAACAGCACTTATTACACCTGGCTGCTGGAACAGAACGTATCGCGTTACCGCGCCAATCCGGTGCGCCTGCAATTGATGAGCGTGGAGGACAGCCTGCGCGCGGTAGACGATGGCCAAGTGGATTTCACGCTGCTGGATTCCGATATCGCCATCTGGAGCACCCGCCATCAGTTCAAACACGCCTATGTGGCGTTCCCGGTGGGCGGCAAGGACGAGATAGGCTGGGGCATGCGCAAGGAGGACAAGGATCTGCAGGCAGCCGTGGCGGATTTTTTCGCGCAACAGCGAAAATCCGAACACTCCGACCTGAATCGGATATGGACTCGCTACTATGGCCTGAGCCTGAACAAACTGATCACCCTGGTGAATTCTACCGAATAAACCATGCCCTTCCTGATCCATGCGCTACGCGCCCGGCTACGCCACTCCATCCGCGCCAGATTGATCGCGATGACCTGCCTCATCGTGGTAGGGGTGGTTTGGGCGCTGACGCTGGTCATCGCCATGGCCGCGGCCAGCATGCTGCGCCAAGCGTCGGAACGCCAACTGGCGCAAGGCTTGGAACAGAGCGCCGCCTTGATGTCCAACTTCCTCGCCGTGCGCGAATCGAATCTGAACCTGTGGGCCGCCAATCCGCTGTCCGAAGCCATGTTCAACGATCCCGCCCTTGCGGCGGTGTTTGCGCCCAGTCTGCGCAACTATTTCGCGGGCGCGCGGGCGCACGAGCCTTGGATCGCGCACATCCTGCTGCTGCGAAACAATCAGCTGGTCTATGACGACAGCGGCACCCTCCAGTCCACTCCCGGCGCCCGCGCCGTCGCAAGCTGGCTGCGCGGCCTGCCGGATGGCGGGGTCTCCGTCCTGAACCTGAAGCTGCTGGATGGCGGATCGGACCGCTACGCCCTGGTGCTCAAGCGCCCGCTGCTCAAGGAAGGCGCGGCCTTGCAGGGCGCATTCATCGCGCTGGTGCTGGACCTGGACCAAGTGCAGCGGGCATTGTTCGAAAGAATGCATATCGGCGGCCATGGCTTCGTCGCCATCGCCGCCTCGCTGCCGGATGGCGGCATCGCGGTCCCCACCCGCATCGATGGCAATGCGGAATCGCTTGCCGATTTCCATGCCGTCACGTCACAGCTGCGGCGCGCCGCCGATCTGCCCGAGCAATTCCGCTCTCTGGTCATCCGCCACCGCCCGCTGCAAGCCGGGCCGCTGACCCTGATCGGCGTCGCTTCCAGCAATGACATTCGGGAACCCATCGCCCAGCTGATTCTGTATTCCGGCCTGTTTGGCCTGCTTGCTCTGGCCATCGGCACGCTAGGCGCCATAGTCTACTCGGAGCGGCTAACCAAACCGATACTCGATCTGGCCCGCGCCGCGCTGGCGCTGAAACAAGGCAATCTGACCGACCCGATTGCCTGCGCCAGCGAGGACGAGATCGGCCAGTTGGCGCTGAGTCTGGAATCCAGTCGCCAAGCGCTGGCCGGCCAGGTAGAGGCGTTGGAGTCTCGCGTGCGGCAACGCACGAGCGATTTGTTGCAAAAGAGCGAAGAAGTCGCCCGATTGCTGGACAACTCCGGGCAGGGCTTCCTGTCCTTCGGCGCGGATCTGCGCATCCACCCGGGCTACAGCCGCGAATGCACCCGCATCTTCGGCCGCGAAATCCAGGGTTTGCCGCTGCCCGAGCTGCTGGCGCCTGACGACGCCGGGCAGCGCGAATTCGTCGCCAAGACCTTGCGCCTGGCCCTAGACAGCGCTGACAACGACTTGCGCCGCGACGCCTATCTCAATCTATTGCCTGCGGAATATCAGTTGGGCGAGCAATTTCTCCGAGCGGAATACCGTTTGCTGAGCGGCGATCAGATGATGCTGATCCTCACTGACGTCAGCGCCCAGAAAAAGCTGCAAGCCCGCCTGGTCAGCGAGCAATTGCGGCTGGCTTTCATCGTCAACGCGCTGGAAAATCGCGATGACCTGCTGGAAATGCTGCGCGACTACGATGACTTCCGACGCTGCGCGCTGCCCAATCTGCTGAACTTCCAACCCGATGCCAAGGCCTTGCTCGCCGAGCTGTTTCGCCGCGTCCATACCTTTAAAGGCCTGTTCGCTCAAGCCTGCCTGCCCACTCTGCCGCGCGCCCTGCATGAGCTGGAGTCCCGCCTGAATCCGTTGCGGGAGCGGGAGGTGGACGTCAACGACATCAAGCTCGCCCTGGGCCAGACCGACCTGGGCGCGGCGCTGGAGGCGGACTTGGCCGTGCTGCGCGAAAAACTCGGCCCCGATTATCTTGATGCAGAGCGTCTGATCCAGGTGCCCGCTCCGGTTTTGGATGGCCTGGAAGCCGAGGTGCGCCAGACCTGCGGGCCAGACTCCCGCCTGGCCGCGCTGGTCCGGCAATTGCGCTTCGTGCCTATCAGCCGGATGATCGCGCCGCATTTCAAGGCGGCAGAACAGCTCGCCTTGCGGCAAGGCAAGCCATTGGCCCCGCTGGCGTGCGAGGGCGACGATCCCCTGGTGGACCCACTGCGCTACGGCGCATTCTGCAAAACGCTGATCCATGTGTTCCGCAATGCGGTTGACCACGGCATAGAAGACGCCGATACCCGCCTGCTGGCCGATAAAAGCGAACTTGCCGTCATACGCTGCCACATCTTGGCATCGGCCGAGACGCTGACGATCGCCATTACGGATGACGGGCAAGGCATGGACCCGGCCGCGGTGCGCGCCGCCGCCATCGACAAGGGTCTGATCAGCATCGCCGACGCTGACAATATGAACGATCAGGAAGCGCTGAGGCTGGTGCTTGCAGATGGATTGTCCACCGCCTCCGCTGCCAACGCCGTATCCGGCCGCGGCGTGGGCCTGTCCGCCGCGCACCAGGAGCTGCGGCGCCTGGGCGGCGAACTACGCATTGAATCCTCCATAGGCCAAGGCACCCGCATGAGCTTCATCCTGCCCTATGAAGCTGCGCTGCAGCCGCGGCATCCCCCGCGGTCGGCTGGCGCCGGTGGCGAGCTGCTGCAACCGCTTGCGCAACTTACCGCGGATTTTTGCCGCGGCCATTTGGGAATGGCCGTGGCGCTGGATGGCGACAGTCGTCAACTGGCTGCCGCGGACCTGCTGGAATTCACCGCCATGGTGCCATTGCGCAGCGGCGTCGACATCGCCATGGGCATTTCAGTTGACCGTCCGCTGCTGCTGGAAATGACGCGGCGCTTTGAGCCGGACTGCGCGGATGAGGAGATCGCCGGACTCGCCGACAGCGTGGGCGCGGAAATCGCCAATACCATCGTCGGCAAGATCACGCCGTATCTGACCCACCTGTCCCGCCATGTGGACATGGGCACCCCGGAAGTCGTGGACGGCGAAACGCGCGGCCGCTTCAATCAAGTGGATTGCCAAGGCGTTTCCGGCCATGGCGCGGCCGGGCGTTTCATCGTGTTCTGTCTGCCGCTGGCGGCGGCTGATGTTTGCTGAGCGGTCGCGCCGGCGCGGATCTCGCGACGAAGCGAGGCACACCGCACTGGCATGGCACGCTTTGCCAGTGCGAAGCAACGAAGAATTGCCGTTAAAGGCGCGTAACAAATCCGCCTGAAGCTCTGCCGGATCACCGCTTCTGGCAGCACCATATTGACAAGTGAGATTTTTTCCTTGATAATCGGAAAATTGTGTACCTTTCTAACAAGACAAGCTTCACAAATCCGTCCGCTGACATTCTCTGTAATGGAGTTGATCATCGGACCAAGTACCCGCCTTGTTCCTGCCTGTGAATTTCGTTTGAAATTCTATCAAAACAATAATGGCGCTGAGATTTGAATAGTCTCAACACCACATCTTGTCTTTCATGCAGCAGCTGGCTCAGCACTTGCTGCAACCCAATGTCGCTCTCGTCTACCGTTATAAAAACAAGATGCCGCAGCGACAATACATCGATTATCCAAAGATAGATTGAAGCAGCAAGGGACCATTACTCGATCCCATATGGAATCCGATTCCATAAGCCATAGCCATGGCATTTCTCACCATGCTTTTCGCGAGGATCATTATCAAGGGCCATCAATATGGCCCGCAGGAAATATAAAATGAAAATCCAAGAACTAAAACAGGGCGACAAAATCACCCAACACCTGGACAATGCCACCGTCCTTTTTGAAGTGCTGTCCATCAAGCAAATTGGCCGCCGCTTTCTGGTGACTTTCCGCTCGGCCTATGGCATCGCCACAGCAAGCTATCAAGGCGAGTCCTTCATTACCGCGATATAAGAAAAATAATCTTCAAGATAGCAACGGCAATACAGAAGCGGTTTTGCCGCTGCACATATTGCCGATCACCCGCCTGACGCGCCAGCCTGCAATGCCAATTGGATTTGGCTTGGCATTTTCAAAAATGGAAATGCTCAAGTCAATTCAATCATTACATGCCATCAGCTGCAATGACACCATCCGCCATGGCCAGCAACGGTGAATGCCTCCCCGCTGCCGCGCAGGCATCGAATTCCTCATGCCCGCTCGATATGCAGCCTCAATGGCTGATCAGGCCGTTGCGACACATGGAACACCGGCTTAGGCGGCAACGCGCCATCGGGCATGGACAGTCGGTAACGACGCAATAGCTGCGCCGCCACCAGCGTCATCTCCGCCAAAGCCAGATGCTGGCCAAGACACACGCGCGGCCCGCCGCCAAAGGGGAGGTAAGCCCCCAGCGGCGGCTTGGCCGCATCCGGATCGAATCGCTCCGGACGATAGGCCAGCGGCTCCGGAAACCAGCGCGCGTCATGCTGCATCAATTGCATGGGCACCATAAAGACCGTTCTGGCCGGAAAAGTCCACGCCCCCAGCGTTACCGGCTTGACTGCGCGCCGGCTCATCAGCAACGGCACCGCCGGATGCAAGCGCATGGACTCCAGAAGCGTCTGGCTCACGTATTGCAGAGCGGACATCTCCACCGCGTCGTCTTCCGCGCCAGGCCAGGCCGCCTGCGCCTCGGCGCGTGCCCGGTCCTGAATCTCCGAGTGGGCAGCCATGCTCCATGACCACCAGACAAGTGAGGCGGCAACGGTTTCATGTCCAGCCAGAAAAGCCGTCTTGCACTCGTCCCGCACCGCTTGCAAAGACCAGTCTTGCGGATGCTCTCGATGCAGGCGCAGCAGCCGGCCCAGCAAATCATCCGGCCAGGCGTCCTGCGGCATAGCCAGCCGGGCCTGCAAGTGCCGTTCGATCAATCTATTCAGCAGCAGGCGCGCGCGGCGTCTTTTATGCTGCCACGGCACCCAATCCGGCAAGCTGGCCGGCCGCCATAATTCGGCGGTGGAGGCCACCATCAAGGTATGCACCGCCTCCTCCGCCTGCTGGGCCTCATCGCCCATGCCGCTGGAGAACATCATGCGGAGAATCACCTCCATCGTCAGCGAGGTCAGTTCGCTCTCGATGGGCCAGGCCTTGTCGCCCGCCGGCCATTGCTCGAAAGCGAGGCGCGCCGCCTCGACGATCGACGGAGAAAAAGCCTGAACGGATTTGCGCGTGAAATCCGGTTGCAGAGCCTGCCGCTTATCGCGCCAGGCCTGGCCTTCCGCGATCAGCACGCTGTGGCCGTGCACCCGCCGGTACACGCTCAAGGCGCGCTCCCAGCGCTGCAGCGCATCGGCCTGATTGACCAGCAGCTCCCGCGCCAATTGCGGATCGGCCACAATGATTTGATGCTCGGGCCAGGTCCGCACATGCACCAAGTCGCCGAACTCGCGCTGCCACCCCGCGAGCGTGCCCATCAAATCGCGCGACATCTGCCCAAGCAGCCCCAGCCGGTCAAGCCAGACTTCGGTCCGGGCGGCCAGCGGCCAATCGGATGCTGAGTAGGAACAGGCGGCTGACCGCCAGCATGAAAGGGGCAGGAAGAATGAGATGACGTTTTCATGGGTAAAATCATATCACTCCTGTTGCAGACCGTGCGCAGTGAAAACGACAAACGACCACCCACCCCGACAACAAAATGCATTTAAAATAAAGCCGCTTGCACCCGGCAAATCCCCTTGGCCCGCCTGACGGGCAGAAACACCATGGAAATGGTCCTCACGGCTAACGCGACGCGTCAAAAAAAATGCCGCTCACTTGCTTCAGTGAACGGCATTGCCTCTCTCGAGGCTATTTCGAGGCTATTTGTCTGACGCGGCTACCGATTATCAGTTGACCGGGCAGCTGTTGTTGGCGCGGTAGTCCACCACCTTGATCTTGCCGGCGACGATGTCCTGGCGTGCGGCAACGATCTTCTTTTCCATTTCCGGCGTGATCAGCGCGCGGTTGTACTTGTCCAAAGCCCAATCCACGCCGTTTTCCTTCAGGCCCATCAGCTTGACGCTGGGCTTCCAGGTGCCGTTCTTGGCGTCGCGCATGGTTTCATACACGGCGTTGTCGACGCGTTTGACCATGGAGGTCAGCACCGTGCCCGGTTGCATGTAGTTCTGATTGCTGTCCACGCCGATGTAGAACTTGCCGGCGCCCTTGGCGGCCTGGATCACGCCCACATTGGACAGCGCGGCGGCGGCGAAAATCACGTCGGCGCCGCGATCAAACTGGCTCTTGGCCAGTTCGTTGCCGCGGGACGGATCGTTGAAAGCAGTATGGGTGGTGCCCAGCATGTTCTGCAGGACGACGGCCTTCGGATTCACATAGCGGGCGCCCTGCGCGTAACCGCAGCCAAAGGCGCGGATCAGCGGCACATCCATGCCGCCCAGGTAGCCTACCTTGCCGGTTTTGGACTTCAGCGCGGCGGCCATGCCGACCAGGAAGGAGCCTTCCTGCTCCTTGAAGGCGATGCTCTGCACATTGGGACCCTTGGCCACGGCATCCACCAGTGTGAACTTGGTGTTGGGGAATTCCTTGGCCACGGTCTCGATGGACTGGGTGTAAGCGAAGCCGACGGCCACTACCAGATCGGCGCCTTTGCGCGCCATATTGCGCAGCACTTGGTCCTTCTGCGCGTCGTTGGTGGGCTGACCTTCGCGGTAATCAATCTTGAACTCTTTCTTGAAGCGTTCCGCGCCGGTGTAGGCGGCTTCGTTGAAGCTCTTGTCGAACTTGCCGGCCTGGTCGTAGACCACGGCAACGGAGAAGTCCTTGGCCAGCGCCGGGCCGGCCACCAGAGCTGCGGCTACGGCGCAAGCTGCGGTCTTGATCGCAAATGTCATTTTCATCAACTTTTCTAGTAGTAGTTTTGAGATGGACTGCCGGCCGACCGGGTCGAACCGGCGCTTCAACGAGGCACGCGTCGCGCCGTTAAGCTCCCTGGAGCGCGGCGAACGGGACAGATGGCATATGCAAAGCGCCGCCCGCGGGCGGCGCATACAACTCGCCAATTGAAGCGGCGAGATTCTACCCAGCACCACCCCTCGTGTAAACAAATATAGATAAGATTGTCTGAAAATCTAAAAACAAGCGCTCACATCGGCAGCTCCGCGCTGCGGCACAATGCCGCGTCCTGCCTGCCTTTTTCCAAGGCCAGCTCGATCAGGGCGCTGATCAGATCGCGGTAAGACAAGCCGGCGGCCTGCCATAGCTTAGGGTACATGCTGATATTGGTGAAGCCGGGCAAGGTGTTCAACTCGTTGATCACCACCTCGCCATCCGGCGTCAGGAACACATCGACGCGTGCCATGCCGCTGCACTCCAGCGCCTGGAAGGCCTCAACGGCAATGCGGCGGATACGCTGGCAGGCTTGATCCGGGATATCGGCCGGCACCACCACTCGGGCGCCGTCTTCGTTCAGATACTTGGTGTCGTAGGCATAGAACTCATCGTTCAGCGCGATCTCGCCGCAGCCGCTGGCCTGCGGATGGGCATTGCCCAATACCGCGCACTCAATCTCGCGGCCCGTCACGGCCTGCTCCACCAGCACCTTGTGATCAAAGCGCAGCGCGTGCGCCAGCGCCGCATGAAACTCGTCCTCGTTGCGCACCTTGCTCACGCCGACGGACGAGCCCTGATTGGCAGGCTTGACGAACAGCGGCAGCCCCAGTTGAGCGACGATGGCGGCGAAATCCGCCTGGGCCGCGCGGGTTCGCGTCAGCGTGACGAACGGCGCCACCTTGAGGCCGGCATCCCGCAGCAGCCGCTTGGCCACGTCCTTGTCCATGCAGATGGCTGAACCGAGCACATCCGCGCCGACGAAGGGGATATTGGCCATGGTCAACAAGCCTTGCAGCGAACCATCTTCACCCAAGGTGCCGTGAACAATGGGAAACGCCACGTCGATCTGCGCCAGCGGATGCGCGTCGGCGGCGGCCACCAGTTGCTGCTCGCTCTGTCCCGGCACCAGGGCTACGCCATCACCGGACTGGCGCAGCGCGATCCGCGCCGGGTCATCAGCATTCAGCAGGAAATTGGCCGGCTGGCTGACATGCCATTGCCCGTGTTTGTCGATGCCGATCAGCGATGCTTCAAACTTGTCTTTATCCAGCGCATCCAGAATGTTTCTGGCCGACTGCAGCGACACCTCATGCTCGGACGACTGCCCGCCAAAAATCAAACCCACCCGTATCTTGCTCATGCGCCATCGCCTGTTTGCTCAAAAGCATTCATCTTAGCGAACTTCCGCAAGCATGACATGGGCAATACAACCTACTCGTCGCCATCGTCTTCCAGCTGCAGCGGGGCGGTCAGCTGCTTGTTGTTGCGTATGCCCAGCTTGCGCAGTTTTTCCGCGCTGGTCATCAAGTTGCCGCGGCCGCTGGACAGCTGTTTCATCGCATCGGCAAAGGTGTCGCGACCGGCATCCAGCTGCTTGCCCAGCTTTTCCATATTGCCGACGAAGCCGACGAATTTGTCGTACATCGCCCCGCCCTGGCGCGCGATCTCCTGCGCGTTCTGGTTCTGGTACTCATAGCGCCAGATGCTGGCGACCGTGCGCAGCGTGGCCAGCAGCGTGCTGGGGCCGACGATCATGATGCGGCGCTCGAAGGCCTCGTTGAACAGGCTCATATCGTGCTGCACCGCCAGCAGATAAGCCGGCTCAACGGGTATGAACATGAACACGAAGTCCAGCGTGTTCAGCTTGTACAAGTCCTGGTAGCGCTTTTCCGACAACGCGCGGATATGGGCGCGGATGGCGGCGATATGGCCTTTCAGCTCCGCCTCGCGCGCGGCGTCGTTGTCGGCGGCGGTGTAGCGGACATAGGCGTTCAAGGACACCTTGGAGTCCACCACCAGTTGCTTGCCTTCCGGCAGGTCTATCACCACGTCCGGCTGGTAACGCTTGTTGCCGTCCTCGGTTTCCAGCGTGTCCGACACCTGAACCCGATACTCGCGATCCTTGGTCAGGCCAGAGGTCTCCAGCACCTTCTCCAGCACCATTTCGCCCCAGGTGCCCTGGGCCTTGCTGCTGGCGCCAGTCAGCGCGTTGGTCAACGCCACCGCGTCGTCGCCCAGGCGCGTATTCAGCTCCTGCAAGCGTTTCAGCTCGGTTTCCAGCGTCAGCCGCTCCTTGCTGTCCTTGTCATAGGTGTCCTGCACCAGCTTGCCGAAGTTCTGGATGCGCTCGTGCAGCGGCGTCAGCAACGCGCCAAGGTTTTGCTGATTCTGCTCGGTGAAGCGCTTGGATTTCTCCTCCAGGATGTCGCCGGCCAGGGCCTTGAACTGGTCGGACAAGGTCTGCCGCGCCTCCATCAGCAAAGCCAGCTTCTCCTGGCTCTGCAGGCGCTCCTGCTGCAGCGTGGTGGCCAGTTCCTGCTCGCGCGCGGCCAGGCGCACGATGTCCTGCCCCTGCTGCAGACTGCGCGCCTCCAGCGCTTCCAGCACCCGCCCCTGTTCCTCACGCGCCGCGAGTTGCGACGCCAGCTCGCGCAACTCGCGCTGAGCCGAGACCAGCGCCTGCTCGCGCTCCTGCAGCTGCTTCTCCAGTTCCGGCACACGCTGGGCGCGGGCAATATAGGCGCCAAGCTGAGTCTGGCTGTCGGCCAGTTGCTGCGCTTGCGCTTGCTGCGCGCGGACGGCCTCCTGCTCGCGCGCCCTCGCCTCGTCCAGCTGCATGCGCAATCCCTGGCATTGCGCGTCTAACTGAGCGGCCTGCTGGCTGATTTGCGCCAGCTCCCTGGCCGCCCTGCTGCGCGCGGCAAACCAGGCCGCGCCGCCGCCCATCAAACCGACCAGCAGGCCGATGATCAACATTTCCATTCCATCTCCCCCATCGATGCCAGGCGTAGGGCGGATGCCCACAGGGCGATCCGCCATGTATCGCTTGCCATAAACAGGCGGAACGCCCGGCTTTGCCGGGCTTCCGCCCTACGTCACGCCGCCGCCCAGTGTTGCAGATAGACCTGCAGCTCCTTGCGCCCCTGCCATTCGTTGGCGATCAGCTGGTACACCGCCTGGATGCGGTCGGGCAGCCAATCGGCGTGATTGAACAGCATCGCGTCAAATTCGCAGCCCTCGCGGGCCAGGCGCAGCTTCAAGTGCTTGTCGCCCACCAGCTTCTGGTTGACCACCATGAACTGATCGTGAAAGTACGGCACGGGGAAGCCCTGCCCCCACACTTCGGCCGCTAAGGTCTCTGCCAGATTCAGACTCAATTCGCGCGCAGGCAGGCTGCCGTCGGTTTCAATGGTGCGGGTAAGCTGCTTCTCATCCATCAACTCGCGCGCCACCGCCTCGAAAGCCTGTTGAAATTCGCCGAAGCGGCTTTCGTCCAGGCTCAGGCCGGCCGCCATCGCATGGCCGCCAAACTTCAGGATCAGCCCCGGATTGCGCTTGTACACCAGATCCAGCGCGTCGCGCAGGTGAAAGCCGGGAATCGAGCGGCCGGAACCCTTGATCTCGCCTTCGTCGCCGGGCGCGAAGACGATGGATGGCCGATGGAAGCGCTCCTTCAAGCGGGAAGCCACAATCCCCACTACGCCCTGGTGCCAGTCGTCGCGATACAGGCTCAGCGTGTAGCGGTTGCCGGCGTCGATGCCGGACAGCGCGGCCAGCGCCTCGTCCTGCATGCCGGCCTCGATGCCGCGCCGCTCGCGGTTCAGCTTGTCCAGCTCCTGCGCCAGCCGCATCGCTTGCTCTTCGTTGCTGGACAACAGGCAGGCGATGCCCAGGCTCATATCGTCCAGCCGGCCGGCGGCATTGAGCCGCGGCCCCAACGTGAAGCCCAGATCGAAGGTATTGGCCTTGAAGTGGGCGCGGCCGGCCACGCGGAACAAGGCGGCGATGCCGGGCGCCATCCGGCCGGCGCGCATGCGCTTGAGGCCGTTTTCCACCAAGGTGCGGTTGTTGCGGTCCAGCCGCACCACATCGGCCACCGTGCCCAGCGCCACCAGGTCCAGCAGTTCGCCCAGATTGGGCTGGGTCTTTTCGTCGAACACCCCGCGCCGCCGCATCTCCACCCGCAAGGCCATCAGCACGTAGAACATCACGCCGACGCCGGCCAGGTTTTTCGATGGGAACTCGCAACCCGGCTGATTGGGGTTGACGATCAAGGCATCCGGCAAGGTGTCGCCCGGCAGATGGTGGTCGGTCACCAGCACTTCGATGCCGCGCGCCCTGGCGGCCTCGACGCCGGCCACGCTGGCGATGCCGTTGTCCACGGTGACGATGATGTCGGGCCGTTTCTGCGCCGCCAATTCGACGATTTCCGGCGTCAGGCCGTAGCCGTACTCGAAACGGTTGGGGACGATGTAGCTTATGGTCGCGCCCAGGGCGGACAGGCCCTTCACCGCCACCGCGCAGGCGGTGGCGCCGTCGGCGTCATAGTCGGCCACCACCAGCAGCCTTTGGCCGGCGGCGATGGCATCGGCCAGGCGGCGCGCCATAGTCTCGACGTTTTTGAGCGTTTGATAAGGCAGCAGGCCTTTCAGGCCATAATCCAGTTCCGTGCTGTCGACAATGCCGCGGGCGGCGTACAGCCGCGCCTGCAGCGGCGTCAGGCCTTGCCCCAGCAATTTCTGCTGCAGCTCGGCGGGGACTTCTCGGGTAACGATTTGCGACATGGTCTCTCAATACAGCGCCGCCAGCGGCCGCGCTCGTTTCCAGAATTTCCACAGATCCGCCGGCGCGATGCTCAGCTCAAAACCGGCCGGACCGGTGGCGATAATCGTCAGTTGCGCCAGCTTTCTGCGACGCAATGCCTGTAACAGCGGGGCAAACCAGTCGCGCTCCAGGCGCTCCAGCGCCTCGCGCCAGCCCCAGGCGTCGCGGTACTGCGCCGCCGCCTGCAAGGCGTCCAGCACCAGCAGCGCGTCCGCCTCGCCCTCCAAGCCATCGAAGGCGAATGGAGCGCCGTCCGCCTGCATGCCGGATTCAGCGGCCAGCCAGTGCAAAGCCTCGTCGTCCGCCAACAGGCGCGGCGCCGGCGCGCGCCACGCTGCCGGCAGGCCCTCGCCCCACAGCCACACGCTGTTGATGGCGAGTTCGCCGCGCATTTCGCGCTCGTCGTTGACTGGCTGGGTGTACAGCAGCATCTGCAGTTCGTTCAACATGCGGCTCCAGGCCAGGCCGGCCTCGCCCTGCGGCAGATGATGGTTGATGTCCTCTCCCACCACGTCCCACAAGGGCGTGAAGCTGGCGGCCAGCGGCTTGGCCGCATGCAGCAGCCAGCGCCCGGGTTGCAGCGGATGGAAAGTCAGGCCATCCTCGCCAAAGTGCCTGTTCAGCGCGTCGGTCAGCTTGACGGCCTCGTCGCGCGCCACCTGCATCACGCCGACGTCGGCCAGCAGCGCGCGGTCGCGGTCTATGCGCAGATGCACCGGATCGGCCAGCAGCCACTCGCCAGCGCCCGCGTCCAGGCCGGCCTGGCGCGCGGCCAGCCGGGCCAGACCGGCCGGCGGCGCGCCCCATAGGCCGGCGATGCTGGCCGAAAAGCCCTGCCCGCGGCGCTGCAGGACACCCAGGCCCAGCAGCCGCTGCAGCGCAGGCAGGCTCAGCCCCTTGCTGACTTCCGCGCCGTCGTGCGCATCCAGCCAACACAGGCCGGGCAATAACAGAGTCAGTTTCATCTTCTTGCCAAATGATTGAAAGCAAAGGCCATTTTGGCCGATAGGAATTAGGCGGGGACCATGATATCAGGCAAACTGTCGCATCTAGCTGGAACTATCGCCCCGGCAGCTCGCCAAACACGCTTTGGCATTCGCCGCCGCGGCGCCCAACCTCGTCAATATCTTGCATCAAGGCGGGCCGCCGCCCGCCTGGAAAAGTGATGGATTATCGCAAACTGCTACACATCCCGCAAAAGTGCGCCGACCGCTTGATCAACCACCACCTGAGCTGGCTGGGCGCGGCCGCCTGCCTGCCGCTCCTGGGCACCGCCACCGCCTTCGCCGTGGCCAACGGCGCTCAGGAAACCCTCCCGCCGCCGATCCTACAGCAACAGGTGGTGGAGCGGCTGGCGCTGCCGGAGTTTCGTTTTGTCGACAGCCAAACGCGCTACTGGCGCGACGAGTCCGTCAAGCGCGGCGACACCATCGCCCGCGTGCTGAACCGCGTGGGCATACGCGCCAACGAGGTGCGCGCCCTGCTCTACGGCGACAACGCGCAAGCCAAGAATCTGCTGAAGCTGAAAGTCGGCGCGACGCTGTCGGTGCAGACCAACGATGCCGGAGAGTTGTTCGGCCTGCGCTTCCTGCAGGATGACGACAACGGCGAGCAAAACCTAGTGGCGCTGGAACAACGCGACGGCAAATGGCAGGCCAGCGCCGATCCGGTGGCGGCGGACAGCATGGAAACCGTGCGCTCCCTCACCATCAAACGCAACGCGGCCAGCGAATTGGCCGCCGCCCGCGTGCCGGCCGACATCCGCAATCAACTGGCCGAAGTGTTCTCCGACCAGTTCGAGCTGTCCAGCCTGAAAGCGGGCGACAGCATCAATCTGGTATACGAGACCATGGTCTACGCCGGCACTCCGATCGCCAGCGGCAACCTGCTGGCGGTTTCCATTCAACGCGCGGGGCAACTGTACCAGGCCTTTTACTTTGCCCACGACAGCGAAAGCGGCGCCTTCTACGACGCCGCCGGCAAGCCGGTGAAAAAGGGCTTCAGCCGGCAGCCTGTGGCCGGCGCCCGCATCAGTTCTGGCTTCGGCCTGCGCAAGCATCCCATCTTGCGCACGCTGCGCATGCATTCCGGCATCGACTACGCCGCCAGCGCCGGCACCCCCATCGTGGCGCCAGCCGACGGCGAGCTGGTGAAAGCGCAACGCGAAAGCGGCTACGGCAATGTGGCGATGATACGGCACAACGGCAGGCTGACCACGCTGTACGCCCACATGAGCGCTTTCGGCAAGGGCATCAAGCCGGGCGTCAAGGTCAAGGCTGGCGACATCATCGGCTATGTCGGCAGCACGGGGCGCTCCACCGGCGCGCATCTGCATTTTGAGGTTAGAATCAATGATCAGCCGGTGGATCCGGCCACCAACGCCCTGCCCACGCCGGGATTAAGCCATACCCAGCTCGCCCAGTTCGGCGCCAAACGCGTCGCGCTGAGCGCCAAGCTGAATCTGCTGCAGAGCATTCCGGCCAACGTTGCCATGATCGATTGATGAACGACCTATATATCGGAATGATGTCCGGCACCAGCCTGGACGGCGTGGACGCCGTGCTGGTGCGCTTTGACGAGGCCGGCCGCCCCGAGCTGCTGGCCGACCACGCCCTGCCCTATCCGGCCCAGATCAAGGCCGACGTCCTGGCGCTGCAGCCGCGCGGCCACGATGAACTGCACCGCAGCGAAACGCTGGCCGCGCGCCTGGCCGGAATCTACGCCCAGACCGTTGGCGAATTGCTGGCCAAATCCGGCCTGCAAGCCGACGCCATCCGCGCCATCGCCTGCCACGGCCAGACCATACGCCACGCGCCGCAAGACGGCTACACGATACAGCTGGGCAATATGTCGCGGCTGGCGGAGCTCTCCGGCATCGACGTGATAGCGGACTTCCGCAGCCGCGATGTGGCGGCCGGCGGCCACGGCGCGCCGCTGGTGCCGGCCTTCCAGCAGAGCGTGTTCGCGTCGCCCGATGAAAAACGGGTGGTCCTGAATATCGGCGGCATCAGCAACCTCGCCCGGCTGCACCACGGCCAGCCCGCCATCGGCTTCGATTGCGGCCCCGGCAATATGCTGATGGATGCCTGGTGTCTGCGCCATACCGGCCAGCCGTTTGACGACGATGGCCGCTGGGCCGCCGGCGGCAATATTCATCCTCCCTTGCTGGCGGCCATGCTGGCCGAACCGTATCTGCAACAGCCCCCGCCCAAGAGCACCGGCCGCGACCTGTTCGACGATGCCTGGCTGGAAGCCAAGGTGGCGGCGCTGCAGTCCATGCCGGCGCCGCAAGACGTGCAGGCCACGCTGCTCGCCTTCAGCGCGCGCAGCATCGCCGACGCCATCCTGGCGCACTGCCCCGGCAATCAGGCGGTCTACGTCTGCGGCGGCGGCGCGCGCAACAGCGCGCTGCTGAATCAGATCGCGCGCCTGCTGGATGGCCAGCGCGTCTTGCCCATCGAGACGCTGGGCATGCCGGCGCAATTGATCGAAGCCATCGCCTTCGCCTGGCTGGGCTGGCGCTTCGTCCACCGCCAGCCGGGCAACCTGCCGGCGGTGACCGGCGCGCAAGGCCCGCGCATTCTTGGCGTGTTGCATCCGCGGTGAGCTGAAAACGGCACATCAGGCTATAATCAGCAGCTGTCATAGCCAAATATGAAAAAAATGCGATTTTTCAAGCGCAAGGCCGTAGTCAAGAATAATCAAACACCGCTGCCGCCGCAGCTGGTCTCCCTGCTTCGCGAAGCATGGTGGCTGCTGATGGCGGTGGCGGCTGTCTATCTGGTGCTGGTGCTGGCCAGCTATTCGCCGCTTGACCCGTCCTGGTCGCACAGCTCATCCGACCCGACCGTGCGCAATTACGGCGGTTCGTTCGGCGCTTGGCTGTCCGACATGCTGCTGTATGTCTTCGGCTTCTCCGCTTGGTGGCTGGTGGTGTTCTGCCTGGTAGCCATAGGCTGGGGCTACCGCCGCATCGAAAGCCTGGGCTTCAAGTTCAATCCCATCACCGCCGCCGCCGTCGGCGGCTTCTTCCTGCTGCTGCTTTCCAGCGCCAGCTTCGAGGCCATTGTGCTGGATGGCAAAATGGTGACGCTGCCGCTGGACGCGGGCGGCATGCTGGGCCACTACCTGGGCAAGCACTTTGCCCATGGCCTGGGGCTGTCCGGCGCCTATCTGTTGCTGGGCGTGCTGTCCGCCATCGGCTTTTCGCTGTTCACTGGCCTATCCTGGCTGGACCTGATGGAAAAAATAGGCGGCGCGATCGAAGACGGCGTCACTAATCTTTGGCAGAGCTGGCAAGCGAAAAAAGACCGGGAAATCGGCAAGGAAACCGCGCAGAAGCGCGAAGAGAAGGTTTCCGTCGCCAAGAAGAAGATTGAAGAAGCCGCGCCGGTTCGCATCGAACCGCCGGTGCTGGACGTGCCGGTCTCGGCCAAGGCGCAGAAGCCGGTACAACAATCGCTGTTTGCCGACCCCAAGGACGCCGCCCTGCCCGGCCTGAGCCTGCTCGACGCTCCCAAGGAACAGCAGGAACCGGTATCGCAGGAGACCGTGGAGTACACGTCGCGGCTGATCGAGCGCAAGCTGGCGGACTTTGGCGTGGAGGTGAAGGTGATCGCCGCCTATCCCGGCCCGGTGATCACCCGCTACGAGATCGAACCCGCCGTCGGCGTCAAGGGCGCGCAGATCGTCAATTTGATGAAGGATTTGGCGCGCGCGCTGTCGCTGGTCTCCATCCGGGTGGTGGAAACCATACCGGGCAAGACCTATATGGGCCTGGAGCTGCCGAATCCCAAACGCCAGATCGTCCGCCTGACCGAGATCATCGGCTCGGACAGCTACCAGAACATGGCGTCCAAGCTCACCATCGCCTTCGGCAAGGACATCGCCGGCCAGCCGGTATCGGCCGACCTGGCCAAAATGCCGCACGTGCTGGTGGCCGGCACCACCGGCTCCGGCAAGTCCGTGGCGATCAACGCGATGATTTTGTCGCTGCTGTACAAGGCCACGCCCAAGGAAGTGCGGCTGATCATGGTAGACCCGAAAATGCTGGAGCTATCGGTCTACGAAGGCATCCCGCACCTGCTGGCGCCGGTAGTGACCGATATGAAGCAGGCAGCCAACGCGCTGAACTGGTGCGTCGGCGAGATGGAGCGCCGCTACAAGCTGATGTCCAAGCTGGGCGTGCGCAATCTGGCGGGCTTCAACCAAAAGATCAAAGATGCCGAAAAGAGCGGCGAGAAGATTCCCAATCCGTTCAGCCTGACGCCGGAAACGCCCGAGCCGCTGGACACCCTGCCGCTGGTGGTGGTGGTGATTGACGAGCTGGCCGACCTGATGATGGTGGCGGGCAAAAAGATAGAGGAGCTGATCGCCCGCCTGGCGCAGAAAGCCCGTGCCGCCGGCATCCACCTGATTCTGGCCACCCAGCGGCCATCGGTCGACGTCATCACTGGCCTGATCAAGGCCAATATTCCGACGCGGATCGCCTTCCAGGTATCCAGCAAGATAGACAGCCGCACCATTCTGGACCAGATGGGCGCGGAAGCCTTGCTGGGACAGGGCGATATGTTGTTCCTGCCGCCGGGCACCGGCTACCCCAACCGCGTGCATGGCGCCTTCGTATCCGACGAGGAAGTCCACCACGTGGTGGAGTTCCTGAAGACAACCGGCGAACCGGACTACATCGAAGGCATCCTCACCGGCCAGGCTGACGGAGACGACAGCGCCGCCGGCATCGACAGCGAAAGCGATGCCGAGTCCGACCCGCTGTACGACGAAGCCGTCGCCATCGTGGTGAAAACGCGCAAAGCATCGATCTCCTCGGTGCAGCGCCATCTGCGCATAGGCTATAACCGCGCGGCGCGGCTGATCGAGCAGATGGAAAGCGCCGGCCTGGTGTCGCCGATGGAAAACAATGGCAACCGCACCGTGCTGGCGCCGGCCCGGCAAGACGATTAAGCCCTCGGGGCGCCGCGCGCCCTTTCTTTGATAAAAATAAGGATGGCCATGCCCCGCTATCTGCCCGAACCCGCATTCCGTCACGACTACACGCCCAAAATCGGCGTGCTGCTGATTAATCTGGGCACGCCCGAAGCGCCGACCCCGCAAGCGCTGCGCCCGTATCTAAAGCAATTTCTGTCCGATCCGCGCGTGATCGAGATTCCGCGCTTGCCATGGTGGCTGATCCTCAACGGCATCATCCTCAACACCCGTCCCAAGCAATCGGCCAAGAAGTACGCCAGCATCTGGACCAAGGACGGCTCGCCGCTGCTGCTGCACACCCGCAATATGGCCAAATTGCTCAAAGGCCAGCTGGGCGAAATGGGGTTGCGCGACTTGGTGGTGGATTACGCGATGCGCTATGGCAATCCGTCCATCGAAAGCGTCATCGGCAAAATGCGCGAGCAAGGCGTGGAAAAGCTGCTCCTGCTGCCGCTGTATCCGCAATATGCAGCCTCGTCCAGCGCCACCGCGTTGGATGAAGCCTTCCGCGTCTTGACGCGGCTGCGCAATATGCCGGAAGTCCGCACCGTGCGGCATTTTCACGACGATCCGGGCTATATCGCCGCCTTGGCTGCGCAGGTGCGCAAGCACTGGCAATACGGCCAACAGCCGGACAAGCTGGTGATGAGCTTCCACGGCGTGCCGCGCTTCACACGAGACAAGGGCGATCCGTATCACTGCGAATGCCAGAAAACCGGCCGCCTGCTGGCTGAGGCCCTGCAACTGCGGCCGGATCAATACGTCATCACTTTCCAGAGCCGCTTCGGCCGCACCGAATGGCTCAAACCGTATACCAGCGAAGTGCTGGCCCAGCTAGGCAAGGAGAAAACCGGCAAAGTGGATGTCATTTGCCCGGGCTTTGTCGGCGATTGTCTGGAAACGCTGGAAGAAATCGCCATGGAAGGCAAGGAAACCTTTCTCAGCAACGGCGGTGGCGAATTCCGCTACATCCCCTGCCTGAACGAAGACCCGCAATGGATCACCGGCTTGGCGGCAATTGTAAAAAACAATCTGGCAGGTTGGCTGGAAAAGCCGGCAGAAGATGGCCGTACCCGCACCGCCCGCGCCCATGACATGGGGGCAACCCACTGACATCAAGCGCAAGACGACCTCGCCCCTCATTCTGACAAATCCTTACAAATCAAAGACAAAAAACCGTCATCGGGCATATTGCGATTTTCGCGATATGCCCGTTTTCAATTTGTTTTGCGCAAAATGTAAATAATAATCCTATATTCACTAGGTCTGCGGCATTCCACATTGACACCCCGATAAACTGGTCACCATAATCAGTTGCAACTGACCACCGCAAAAAGGTGTAGTTGGTTTACCGAAAGAGATCATCAAAGTCTACACAGAAAGATTCAGGGGAAATCTCTATGAATAAATATGCTCGCCTCAGCCTGATCGCCACCGCCGCGCTCGCCATGGTTGCCTGCAGCAAACAGGAACAGCCGGCCTCGGGACAGGCCGCCTCCGCTCCTGCCCAAGCCGCTTCTGGCGGCGACAGCGCCACCGTCAAGATCGGCCAGGTTTCGCCGATGTCGGGTCCGATCTCCCACCTGGGCAAGGACAACGAATACGGCGCCAAGCTGGCCATCGAAGACTTGAACGCCCAAGGCGTCGAGATCGGCGGCAAGAAGGTCAAGTTCGAACTGGTGTCAGAAGATGACCAGGGCGACCCGAAAATCGGCACGCAAGTCGCGCAGCGCCTGGTTGACGCCGGCGTAGTGGGCGTCGTTGGCCATTTGAACTCCGGCACCACCATCCCGGCCTCCAAAATCTACTCCGATGCCGGCATTCCGCAAATCTCCCCGTCCGCCACCAACCCGGACTACACCAAGCAGGGCTTCAAGACCACCTTCCGCGTGATCGCCAACGACGTGCAGCAAGGCAAGGCGCTGGGCGAGTTCGCCACCAAGGAGCTGAAGGCCAAGAAGATCGCCATCATTGACGATCGCACCGCCTACGGCCAAGGCCTGGCCGACCAGTTCGAGGGTTCGGTCAAGGCCAATGGCGCAGAAGTGGTCAAGCGCGAGTTCACCAACAACACCGCCACCGACTTCAACGCCATCCTGACCTCGATCAAGTCCACCAAGCCTGACCTGGTGTTCTACGGCGGCATGGACGCGCAGGCCGGCCCGCTGGCCAAGCAGATGCAGCGCCTGGGCATCAAGGCCAAGCTGATGGGCGGCGACGGCTGGCAGACTCCGGAGTTCATCAAGCTGGCCGGCGACGCTTCCGACGGCCAATACGCCTCCAGCTGCGGCATTTCGCGCGACAAGATGCCGGGCTTCAAGGCCTTCGACGACAAGTTCAAGAAGGAATTCAACACCGACGTGCAGATCTACGCGCCGTTTGAATACGACGCCGTGATGGTGCTGGTTGACGCAATGAAGCGCGCCAAGTCCTCCGACCCGAAAGTCTATCTGCCGGAAGTGGGCAAGACCGACTATCAGGGCGTGACCGGCCACATCGCCTTTGACGACAAGGGCGACATCAAGAACGGCGCCGTTACCGTGTACCAGGTGAAGAACGGCAAGTGGGAAGTGGTGTCCACCGTAGGCGGCGAAGCCAAGTAAGCGCAGAGATGGAAACAGAAAGAGGCGCCACCGGCGCCTCTTTTTTTTATTCCGCCGGATCCAGCGGCGGCCATGCCCGCCCATCAATCGCGGAAGCTGACCTGCTGCTTCATCATCGCCGCCATCGCGGCTTTCTGAATGTCTTCCGAGATCAGCATCGCCGCGTTCCATCCCGCGACAAACTGCAGCCCATCGGCCACGCTGCGATCGCGGCTGTAATTCATCACTTCCTTGGTGCCGCGCACCGCCAGCGGCGACTTGCCGGCAATCAGCCAGGCGCTTTGCATGGCGGCGGCCAGCAGGGCCTCTTCGTCCGCCAGCACCCGGTTGACCAGGCCGACATCCAGCGCCTCGTCCGCCACCACATCGCGTCCGGTCAGCGCCATCTCGCGCGCCACGCCTTCCCCGACGACCCGAGGCAGCCGCTGCAAAGAACCGACATCCGCCACCATGCCGATATCCACTTCACGCACGCCGAATACCGCATCCTTGGCCGCCAGGCGGAAATCCGCGGCCAGCGCGATGTCCAGCCCGCCGCCCAGACAGGCGCCGTGGATCGCGGCGATCACCGGCTTGCGGCAACGCTCCAGGCTGTTGACGCAGTCCTGCAGTTCCAGAATGAGGCGGCGCAGCTTGTCGCGCTTGCGCGCCTCGCATTTGTCGTCGATCTGCGACTGCAGCCCCACCATCATGGTCAGATCGATGCCGGAGCAAAAGTGCTTGCCGTTGCCAGCCAACACCGCCACCCGCACCGAAGGCTCGCCATCGGCCCAGTCCATGGCGCTGCGCAAGTCCTGCCACATCTGCCAATTCAAAGCATTGGCCTTGTCGGCGCGATTGAAGCGGATCAGCGCCACCTTGTCGTCAAGCTCAACCGTCAGCGTTTGCAAAGAGATCATGCCGCGCTTACCTCGGGACGTTTTTTGGGAATCCAGGCCCACAGCATCTCGCAGACGATGGGCGACTCGCCCGATTCGTCGGTGACGTTCACGGCAACCAGCACCTCGCCCTTGTCCTGATCGTACATGGACTGGATCTGTTGCGGGGTCAGCGTCGCCACGGCTCGCATATCGCCCTGCGAGCGCTTGATGTAGTTGACCTTCATCGATTTGAGCAGCATCAGCTTGTCGTCAGGCATATTCATCCCCACCACAAAGCCGGTGGAGGTTTCCGCCAGCAAGGCCATCGCCGCCGCATGGACGCCGCGGATATGGTTCTGCACTTTCTTGCGATTGCGGATCGATACCGTCAGCCGGTCATGGCCGACTTCCTCGAAGCGCAGGCCCGCGGTGGCCAGGAACGGGACGATCTTGCCGAACATCATCGACAGCACAGGCCGGCGCCAGCCTACCGGCAACTTGCCGACTTTGTCCGCGATACGACTCATGCTGTTCTTGCGATACTCCATGCTACCCCCTCTATTATGGTTCTCGTGTCGTTATATTTGTTTCAGGCCCAGCATCACCCTTGCCTGCTCCTTCAACAGCGGCAATGCGTTCTCGTCGATGCGCGCCAACTGCAAGCCGCCCTGCAGCGCGGCGAACAGCAGCATGCCTACCGCTTCCGGGGTGCCGGCATAGCGCATGGCGCCGGCTTCGCGGCCCTTGCGCACGATGGCCACCGCCCACTGCCGCATCTCGTCGATGAAGGCGGCGGCTTCCTGCCGCATGTCTTCCGGCAGCGTTTGGAATTCGGTGCTGAAAATTCCGCTGGGGCAGATCTGCTTGCGTTGCTGGTAATACTGGTCCGACAGTCCGAAGTAGCTTTCCAACTGCTCGGCTGCGCCCCAGTCGGCCTGCTGCTCGATAAAGCGTTGAAAACGCCGGCGATAGCGCTGGATCAACGCCACCCCCAGATCGTTTTTTTTGGGAAAATGGTAATGGATGGCGGCATTGCGCACACCCAGCTCGCTGCTGATGTGCTGGTAACTGAAACCGTTGAAGCCGCGCGTCAGCAGCAACTCCTCGGCCAGATCGAGAATGCGCTTGCGGGTGTCGGTTTTGCTGTCGGAACCATTATGCATCGAAACACTCTACTTACTGGTTAGTAAGGTGTCAATCGCCGCTCCCGCTGCGGCGTTCCTCTGTCCGGAGCGGTGCCACATAAACTAAAATGATGGCTGCTCCCATTCCCGAAACGCGCGCCCCGCGCGCCCATTCTGCCAAAACATGACCGAACACATTGCTCCCGATCTGGAATCCGCCCTGCGCCGCCTGTGCCGCGAACCCGGCCAGACCGAAGCCCTGGCGGGGCTGATCGCCGCGCTGCGACCCGATAAGCGACAAGCGCCGCAACAGGCGACCATCAGCCTGCAGGCGCTGTCCTTCCTGCTGGAACATCACGCCGACTACCGCCAGGCATTGCGGCAGTCGCTCAGCACGCTGCTGGCGGAGAGCCGGCAGATTCCGCTGTACACCGAGGCCGGCATTCTGGCCAATGACGGCTTCGGCTCCACCCTGCTGCACCGCCTGGGCGAGCGCATGCTGCCCATGCCCTACAACCCCGACTCCCTGCGCGACCGCTTCGGCCTGCTGTTCAACCGCCAGGATGATTACCAATGGCTGGGCGCGGTGCCGGACGCCACCTGGCACGCCCTGTGGCGCGCCATGGCCTGGCATGAAACGCCGCGCCAGGACAGCGAGCGCCAGACCCGCCTGCAATTGCTGGAATCGGTGCAGGTGCTGTCGGCGCGCATCACCGCCATCGGCCTGGAGCCGGAACTGGTGCGGGTGTGTCCTGAAGTGGAACGCTTCGCCTCGCCTTTCATGCACCTGAACGCCGAAGTGCAGCGTTACGTCGACAGCTATCGGCAGGCGCTGGTGGATGGCGTGCCGCCGCCGGAAGACGAAAAACAGGTGCTGGTGCTGCTGGAGCAGTGCGAGGCCATCCTGGGCCGGGTACGCAAAAACGCCGCGCGCTACGGCATCTCAGTCAATCTGACCTATCACAGCCTGCGCCTGGCGCAAAGCATCGCGCGGCTGCGCGCGCTGCTGGAGCTGCTATCTCCGGAACATGATCCGGCGCAGCGACCGCAGCTGTTCCGCCTGCTGGTGGATTTCTCCCGCGCCGAAAACCGCAAGTACAGCGTGCGCGACCTGTTCAAATCCAATACCGAACTGCTGGCGCTGCAGGTGACCGAGCACGCCGGCCGCCATGGCGAGCATTACATCGCAGAAGACCGCCGCGACTGGTCCAAGATGGGCAAGGCGGCGATGGGCGCGGGCTTCATCGTCGGCTTCATGGCCCTGATCAAGCTGATGCTGGCGCGCGGCCACCTTCCGCTGCTGTGGGAGGGCATAGGCTTTGGCCTGAACTACGCCATCGGCTTCATCATCGTGCAGATCCTGCACTTCACCATCGCCACCAAGCAGCCGGCCATGACAGCGGCCCGGCTGGCTGCGGTCTTGCATGAACAACACGGCCGCAAGAAGCAGCTGGAACAACTGGCGGAGCTGATCGTCAAGGTGGTGCGCACCCAGTTCGTCGCCATCATGGGCAACGTGATGCTGGCCATCCCGACGGCGGCGCTGATCGCGCTGGGCTGGAACGCGCTGTTCGGCGCGCCGGTGGTCGACGCTGCCAAGGCGCAAAAGCTGCTGCACGAGATCGATCCAATCCACAGCCTGGCGCTGCCGCACGCCGCCATCGCCGGGATATTCCTGTTCCTGTCTGGCCTGATCGCCGGCTACTACGACAACAAGGCCATCTACCGGCGCATTCCGGAGCGGATCGCCGGCCACCGCCTGCTGCGCAAGGTGCTGGGAGAGAACCGTGCCTGGCGGCTTGGGCATTACATCGAGCACAATCTGGGCGCGCTGGCCGGCAACTTCTACTTCGGCATGTTCCTGGGTCTGACCGGCACCATAGGCACCATCCTGGGCCTGCCGCTGGATATCCGCCACATCACCTTCTCGTCGGCCAACCTTGCCTTCGCCACCGTGGCGCTGGATTTCCAGGTGCCGCTGACCGTCGTGCTGCTGGGCGTCGCCGGGGTAGCCTTGATCGGCGTGGTCAACCTGGCGGTCAGCTTCTTCCTCGCGCTGTGGGTGGCGTTGCGCTCGCGCAAGCTGTCCGGTTCGCTGCTGCTGCCGCTGATTCCCATGCTGGCCAAGAGCTTCCTGCGCCAGCCGCTGCGCTTCTTCATCCCTCCCGCTTCAGTGGCGCCGGCCGCGGAAGCCGAAACTGCGCCGGCCGATACCACCAAGAACTGACCCGCGCCAGGCGCTAGCGCATACGCTGGCGCTTGGTTCGTCATGCCAGAATCTAAGTTCTAACGCAGACAATCGGCGATCTTCTAGTTATAAATACCTAGTATGCTAATCTCTCGAACCCGGCGAGTTGCGCAGGATGGCTCGCCCGGTCGCCACCGGCCTGCCGAGGTAGCCATGGATTTGGAACAAGAACTAGCCAACCACGCCGAGTTGAAACAATGCCTGAAAGAAGCGCTGTCCAGGCAGAACAGCCTGGATGCTGACGCGGTCTCCCGTGACGACCGTTGCCAACTGGGCCAATGGCTGCACAGTCATGCCAAAGGCGCCTATGGCGGCCTGGGCATCCTGCAGACCTGCATCAGCCGCCATGCCATGCTCCATCGCGAAGCCGGCCAGATCGCGCGCCTGATCAATCAGCGCCGGTTTCAAGACGCGGCGCGCGCCTTGGACGATGATGCCCTGGATGTGGCGATCAGCGCGGCCGCTTCGTCAATCCACCTGCTGCGGCAGGCGATAGGCGAGGACAAGCCAGAGTCCGCATGAACATCACGGCCGCGTTTGGATGCGGCTTTCCAGAATCGATGATGCAGCCAGTGCGCCCCGCCCCATCAAGCCTGGCGAGCAAGTTGCCCTAACTTCGCCTAGCCAGCTGCGCAGACAAGGCCATCGCCGCCCGCCAGGCAAAGGCATAGATGGAAAGCTGCGGATTGGCGCCTATGCTGGTGGGAAATATCGAGCCATCCGCCACCGTCAGATTGCGCCATGACCAGTGGCGTCCATGGTCATCGACCACGCTGCGCGCCGGATCGTCGCCCATCGCCATGCCGCCCATGACATGGGCGCTGACTAACTTGGCCTGCAGCGCCTGCAAGGGCAGTGCCTCTATCATCGCCTTGGCCTGGCCAAGACGGCTTGCCGGATTGGACTGCTCGTGCAAGGGCAGCACGATTTTCGCGCCGGCCGCGAACTGTATCTCCGCCATCGCCAGCCAACTGCGCCGCACGCCATCCCACAACACGTCATTCAGCGGATAATCAAGCAGCGGCGAGCCATCGCCGCGCAGCTTCACTTCGCCGCCGACGCTGTCTTCATTGAAGCCATCACGCAGCAGCGCCAAAGTGGCATGCAGATGCGGAAACTTGCGCCACAGCCCGGCCTGCTCCGGGCCGAAGCCCGGAAACGTCACGCTGGCGAGCAAAGGATGGATAGGCGGCACCTCCAGCTTGAAGCCAAGCGGGCCATCCAGCGGCTGGGTATGCATGTAATGGTCGGAATAGACGGTTTGCGGCGCGCCATTGTAAGGCTCCACCCGCTCCGGCATCAGCGCTGCAGACAGCGCCACCGGATGCAGAAAGGTGCGTTTTCCGGTCAAGCCGGACGGGTCGGCCAGTCCGCTGCGCAACATGATGGCGGGCGTGCCGATCGCGCCTGCCGCCAGCACCACATGGCGCGCGCGCACCGACAATGTGCGCCCGCTGGGCGTAACCCCGTCGGCCGACAGCAGGCTGCCCTGCACCTCGGCGATGCGGCGCTGCGCCTGGTCAGGCTGCAAGCGGTCTACCCGAGCCCGCGTCAACAGCCGCGCGCCCTTGTCCAGCGCGGCGGGAATACAGGTCACCAGCATGGATTGCTTGGCATTGGTCGGACAACCCATGCCGCAATACCCCAAATTCCAGCAACCGCGCACATTGCGGCTGATCCGGGCGTGGCGCAGCCCCAGCGCCAGACAGCCGCGCTCCAGCACCAGATTGTTGGCGTTCGGCTCACCCTGCCAAGGCGCGATGCCCAGCCGCTGCTCGACTTTGTCGAACCACGGCCGCATGGCCTCTTCGCTGAGAGCCGTCAGGCCGTGCTGATCCCGCCACCAGCGCAGAGTATCGCCCGGCGTACGGAACGAACTGGTCCAGTTGACCGTGGTGCCGCCGCCAACCGCGCGGCCCTGCAGAATCGATATGCCCTTGTCCGCGGTCTGGCGCGCGGCCGATTCCTGGTACAACTGCGGATAGGCTTTCGCCTCGCTCAAGCGGAAATCGGACGAACTATACAGGCCGCCTTCTTCCAGAATCAGCACATCCAACCCGGCCTGGCTCAGCACCTCGGCCGTGATGCCGCCGCCGGCGCCGCTGCCTATGATCACCACATCGGCTTCCAGCTTGAGATCCTGGCGCTGCGCCGCGCCATCGATGACCTTCCAGCCTCCCGCGATGCCCTGCCGTATGGGATCGACTATTTTATCGCTCACGGCAAACGCTCCATCACCATGGCTGGCTGCTGATAGCCGATGGCCGCCCAGCTAGCCGGGTTCCCATACCAAGCGGCATTGATCAATTGATGGAGTCCTTGATAGGCGCTGCGCAGCAGCAGAAAGCGGCTGTTGCGCCAGCTTTGCAGAAAGCTGGCCAGCGCATCCGGCGTAGCCTGCCCCCACGGCGCGGACACGCCGGCCAGCCAACGCCTTGCCCAACGATTGCCCAACAGATCAAACAGCTGCCGCACTTCGTCGCGACAGGCCGGCGGCAGTCCGGCCACCGCCTGGTCCACGCCGGCGACAACGGCGGCCAGCGGCAGATCACGGAGCCCCAGCATCACCGGCGCCAGCGCGGCGATGATCTGCGCATCCGCCGGTTGCAGCCAGCGCAGCGCGCCCCATTCCGTTTGAGCCGAGTCGTCCCCTGCCGGCGCTGCCAGATAGCCTGCCAGCGCCAAGGCCGCCGCGCCCAGCGCGCCCGCCTGCAAGAACTGTCGTCTGCTTGGCATGTCAGTGCCGCAACATCAACTTCAACATCCACTCCACCAGGCGGCCATAAGGCGGCCGGGTCATCCAGGTGCCGGCCAGACGGCTCTGCCGGAATACCGGTTTGAGCTTGGAAAAGGTCAGAAAACCCTCTCGCCCATGGTAATGCCCCATGCCGGAAGGGCCGACGCCGCCGAACGGCAGGCTCTCCTGCACCACATGCAGCAGGGTATCGTTGACGCTGACGCCGCCTGAAACCGTTTCTTTCAGCACCCGCTCGATGCGCAAAGCGTCATCGTCGAACAAATACAAGGCCAGCGGCCGCGGCCGGGCGTTGATATAGGCCAGCGCCTCGTCGAACTTGTCGTAGCTGACCACCGGCAGGATGGGGCCAAAAATCTCCTCGCGCATCAATTCGCAGTCATCCGGGCAGTTTTGCACCAGCGTCAACGGCAGCTTGCGGCTGTCTACCGCCGCCTCGCCGTCGGGGCTCAGGCTCTCGATGCGGGCGCCGGCCTGGCGG
Source organism: Chromobacterium sp. ASV23 (assembly GCF_016428945.1). NCBI lineage: Bacteria > Pseudomonadati > Pseudomonadota > Betaproteobacteria > Neisseriales > Chromobacteriaceae > Chromobacterium > Chromobacterium sp. ASV23. The sequence goes on along the minus strand of NZ_JAELTR010000001.1, from coordinate 160,593 downwards.
GCGGCATCCAACCAGCCTTGCAGCCGGCGGTAATGCCGTTGGTTGACGATGGCGCTGTAATCCGGATTGTCCGCCAGCGTCGGATACATGCGCTTGGCGGCGGCGCGGATCTCCTCGAGCAGCGCCTCGCAATCCTTGGCATTGACCAGCAGATAATCCGGCGCCACGCAGGTCTGCCCGGCGTTCAGCATCTTGCCGGCGACGATGGCTTCCGCCGCGCGTTTGAGATTGGCGCCGCGCGCCACCAGCGCCGGAGACTTGCCTCCAAGCTCCAGCGTCACCGGCGTCAGGTTTTCTGCCGCCGCGCGCATCACATTGCGGCCTACCGCGGTGGAACCGGTGAACAGCAGATGATCGAACGGCAGCCGGGTGAAGGCCTGGGCCAGCTCGGCATCGCCATTCACCACCGTCAGCAGATCATCGCCGAAATACTGCCGCGCCAGCTTTTGCAGCAGCTCGCCCGTGGCCGGCGTGTATTCGGACATCTTGACCATGACCCGGTTGCCCGCCGCCAGCGCAGCGGCGACAGGGCCAAAAGACAGAAACAGCGGATAATTCCACGGCACCACCACGCCGACCACGCCCAGCGGCTGCGGAATCACGCTGGCGCTGGCCGGTTGGAACCAGATGGAAACGCTGCGGCGGCGTGGCTTCATCCAGGTTCGCAAATGGCGACGGGCATGGCGCACTCCTTCCAGCGAAGGGAAGAGCTCCGCCAGGCGGGTTTCCACATCGCTGCGATGACCGAAATCGCGGCTGACGGCGTCAACCAGCGCCTGGCGGTTTTCCTGCATCAAGCGTTCCAACGCGGCCAGCCAGGAGCGCCGGGTTTCCGCTGACGGATACGGCGCCGCCCGCGCGACGGCCTTGAGCCGGGAAAACGACTCGAGCAGCGCGCTCTCGGCTTCTGTGGGCATTTTGATGGCGTCCATAGTATGATCCTTGTCTTACATAGCCGAACAACCGTTTAGAGTTCGCGCTCTAGCCTAGATTAGCACCAGCCCCCTCGCCTGTCACTATGCCGGCCGCTTATGTCTCAGCCCAAACAGCCACGCCGCCTCGTCCGTAGTATCATCGTCGGCAGTACCACCACTCTAGCCATCGCCTGACTCCATGCTGATCGATTTCTTTTACGCGCTGCGCAATGCCGGCCTGCCGGTCACCCTGAAAGAATTCCTGCTGCTGCTGGAGGCGCTGCAACGCAATGTCGCCTTCGGCAATCTGGATGAGTTTTACTATCTGTCGCGGGCCGCCCTGGTCAAGGACGAAAAATACTTCGACCGCTTCGACCAAGTGTTCGGCCATCACTTCCAGGGGCTGGAAATGGCGCTGGATGACCTGCAGCGCGCCATTCCCGAGGACTGGCTGCGCAAGCAGGTGGAAAAATATCTCAGCGAAGAAGAAAAGCGGCAGCTGCAGGCCATGGGCTGGGACAAGCTGATGGAAACCCTGCGCCAGCGGCTGGAGGAGCAAAAGGAACGCCACCAGGGCGGCAACAAGTGGATAGGCACCGGCGGCACCAGCCCGTTCGGCGCCTGGGGCTATAACCCGGAGGGCGTGCGCATAGGCCAGAACCAGTCGCGCCACCGCCGCGCGGTGAAGGTGTGGGACCAGCGCGAATTCCGCAACTTCGACGACAAGACGGAATTAGGCACCCGCAACATCAAACTGGCGCTGCGCCGGCTGCGCGAGTTTGCCCGCGACGGCGCCGAAGAAGTGCTGGATCTCGACGCCACCATCGCCGCCACCGCTCGCAAGGCCGGCATGCTGGATATCAAGATGCAGCGCGAACAGCACAATAGCGTCAAGGTTCTTGTGCTGTTCGACGTGGGCGGCTCGATGGACGACCATATCCGCGCCTGCGAGGAACTGTTTTCCGCCGTAAAGACCGAATTCAAGCACCTGGAGTATTTCTACTTCCACAACTGCGTCTACGAATCGGTATGGAAGGACAACAACCGCCGCCACAGCCAACGCTTCCCCACCTGGGATCTGATCCACACCTTCGGCCGCGACTACAAGCTGATCATCGTCGGCGACGCCAGCATGAGTCCGTACGAAATCACCTTCCCCGGCGGCAGCGTCGAGCACATGAACGAGGAATCCGGCGAAGTCTGGCTGCGCCGGCTGCTGGAGCACTTCAAACACGCCGTCTGGCTCAACCCCTTGGCCGAAGAAGCCTGGCCCTACACCCAGTCTGTGAGCATGCTGAAGCAGCTGATGGGAGAACGAATGCATCCGCTCACGCTGGCTGGACTGGACCAAGCGATGCGCGATCTGAAAAAAACCGCCGCTCCGGTCAAAAATTAACGTCGGCACACAAATTTTTGCTTGAGTCCCAAGCAAGTTGTAGCCCAGAATGAACTCAGAGGCGGCCACACATGATCCGAAACCCGCCTCGGATTCAGCCACGGGGAGTCATACCATGCAAATCCTTCTTTTAGCCGCCCTGTTCATTGCGGTGATCGCTGTCGCCAAATTGCTGGCTACCCCGGTTCAACAGCAAGGAAAGCTGGTGCCGATCCGCATCCGGACTGACGAGCAAACTCGTCGCCGCCGCTGATCCCATCGCGTCTTGTCCCGCAAAAGCGCGCCTCTGGCGCGCTTTTTTGTTGCTGCCGCGCCAAGCACGCATTGCAAACCGCTTGAAATACAAATTCACATGTCTTCTTAAAGCTGCAACACAATCACGACTGATTGCCACTAGAATGGCCGCGCATTAAAACAATGTCATTCATAACCGCAAAGGATCATGTCGTGAAGAAACTCGTTCTTGCTGCCTGTCTGCTCGCCCTGCCCCTGGCCGCCCTGGCCGACGCCAAATCCGACTGCCGCGCTGCCGCCGGCAGCTACCTGACCGGCACCGTGGTGAGCGGCCCCAGCTATGCCTATGGCCAGAACCTGAATGGCGTGGAGCTGTCGCACACCCACGTCCGCCTGAAAGCGGACCAAGACGGCCGCACCTATGACGTAGCCATGGACAATGTATTCGCCTCCGGTTATGACTCCGCCGGCGAAGACGTGCCGTACCCGCTGAACACCATCCAGGCCGGCGACCGCCTGCAACTGTGCGGCCAGCTGTATACCAGCGGCGTCGGCATCCACTGGGTGCATACCAATTGCGGCGCGCAGCCCACTCGCCGCCAGCCCAATGGCTGGGTCAAGAAGATCAATGCCGATGGTTCGGTCAGCGGCAACTACGAAGCGAATACCGAATACTGCCAGCTGTGGCCGTAAGCCCGCCTCTGCGGCAGCCATGAAAAAAGCGCACCCGAGGGTGCGCTTTTGCTTGGCCAGCCAGACAGCTTAGAAGTCCCTTTGCGGCACCAGCACGGTCCGGTTGCCATTGCTTTCCATCGGGCTGACGATGCCGGCGGCTTCCATTTCCTCGATCAGCCGAGCCGCGCGGTTGTAGCCGATGCGCAGATGACGCTGCACGCCCGAAATCGACGGTTTGCGCGTGCGCAGCACGATCTCCACCGCCTCATCGTACAGCGGGTCGGTTTCCGTCGCCGCCTGCGCCTTGGCGGTGGCGGCAGCCGAATCCTCGTCCGCTTCGCTTTCTCCGGTCAGCAAGCCCTCCACGTAATCCGGCTCGCCAAACTGCTTCAAGTGCTCCACCACGGCATGCACTTCGTCGTCGGTGACGAAGGCCCCGTGCACGCGCTGCGGATAGCCGGTGCCGGGCGGCAGGAACAGCATGTCGCCCTGGCCCAGCAGCGATTCGGCGCCCATCTGGTCCAGAATGGTCCGGCTATCCACCTTGCTGGACACCTGGAAGGCGATCCGCGTCGGGATATTGGCCTTGATCAGGCCAGTAATCACGTCCACCGAAGGCCGCTGGGTGGCCAGAATCAGGTGGATGCCGGCGGCGCGGGCCTTCTGCGCCAGGCGCGCGATCAACTCCTCGATCTTCTTGCCGGCCACCATCATCAAGTCGGCAAACTCGTCGACCACCACCACGATGAAAGGCAGCTTGTCCAATGGCTCCGGCGTTTCCGGCGTCAGGCTGAACGGATTGGCGATGCGCCGCCCGGCCGCCGCGGCTTCCGCCACCTTCTGGTTGTAGCCGGCCAGATTGCGCACGCCCATGGCGCTCATTAGCCGATAGCGGCGCTCCATCTCGCCCACGCACCAGTTGAGCGCGTTGGCGGCCAGCTTCATATCTGTCACCACCGGCGCCAGCAGATGCGGAATATCGTTGTAGACCGACAATTCCAGCATCTTAGGATCGATCATGATGAAGCGCACTTCATCCGGGGTGGCCTTGTACAGCATGGACAGAATCATCGCGTTGACGCCCACCGACTTGCCGGAGCCCGTGGTGCCCGCCACCAGCAGGTGCGGCGCCTTGGCCAGATCCATCACCACCGGCTCGCCGGTGATGTCCTTGCCCAGCGCCAAGGTCAAGCGCGAGGCATTCTGCTGAAACACGTCGGCGCAGAAAATTTCCGACAGGCGGATCATCTGCCGCTTGGGATTCGGCAACTCCAGCCCCATGCAGGTCTTGCCCGGTATGGTTTCCACCACGCGGATCGACGCCAGGCCCAGCGCACGCGACAGGTCTTTCATCAGGTTCACCACCTGATTGCCGCGCACGCCCACCGCCGGCTCCACCTCGTAACGGGTGATCACCGGGCCGGCGTAAGCATCCACCACGCTCACCTTGACCTTGAACTCGGCGCACTTCTCCTCGATCACGATGCCGCGCTCGATCAATTCGTCCTGGCTGCACGCTTCCTGGACGCCATCGGCCGGTCGCAGCAAATCCAGGCCCGGCAGCATGGCGTCATCGTAGCTTGGCCGCGGGACCGGCTCCGGCGCAAGCGCCGACTCCGATTGCGGCGCGTTGTCGGCAACTAGCGCCGGCATCTCAGCCGCCGGCTTGTCGATCAGGACCCAGGGCAAAGAAACAGCGGGCTCGGCTTCAGCCACCGGGGCAGACCCTTCTTCTTCGGCGGATGTGGCGACGGCAAGCGGTTGCGGCGCAGTCTCCGAGATAGATTCCGCCCCCGCCGCCATAACGGTGGGCATGGCCCGCGGCGACGGAACATCCGCTTCAGGCTCCGATGCCGGCTCAACTACCGGCGCCTCCACCAGCACCCACGGCATGGGCGTGGCAGCCAGGCTGGCGGCAGCCGCCGCCAGGGTCGGGGCGGCTGGTTCGATGCCCGCATGCGCGGCGGCTTTCCGCTCAATTTCCGGCTTGACGTCAGGTGGCGACGATAACACCTCGCGGGTCTGCGGCCAGCGCCACGGCGTGCGCATGGCCGTCGTCTCGACACGCTCCGACGCCACAGGCGCCGGCAGCGGCGCCTGTTCCGGCTCCATCGGTGGCGCAAGCGTCGTCGACTCGAGCGCCGCCTCAGCATCACCGTCCATAAGGGCAATGGCCTCCGATGCGGCGGGCTGCGGCTCCGCCGCCTGTCCTTGGACGGAGGATTCCTCAGTCGCGCCCAACACCGGCCAAGGCTCGGCGGAGGCATCCTCCGCCTCGATCTGGGGGGGCGTCGGCGACTGCGGCGCTGGCTCGGCGACACTTTCAGCCTGCGGCGCCGTACTGGCTACAATCGGCTCGCGAGGAGCGGCATCTCCGGGAGCGGCCTGCGCCGCTTTGGCAGGCTGCGGCGGCGTCTCGGTCGGCGTGATGCGCCATATCGGGTCTGAGGTGACTCTCGGCGCAGCCGGCTCCGGCTTGCGCAGCGGCTCCAACACCACCAAGGGCCGGGCCGGTTCTGGCTTGGCCTCCGGTTTGGATCGCGGAATCGGCACCAGCTCCACCGGCGGCAGCGGCCTGGGGGCGGGCTCGGGAGCACGCCGATGCGCATGCAGATTGGCTACAGCGGCGCGCACTTCCTGGCTGGCTATCGTCGGCAAGGGTCTCTCTTCCTTGCCCGCCGGCTCGATGCCGCGCACGCGTTGGCGGCGTCGATAATCCTGCCGCATATTGCTTTGCATTTCAGACAGGCCGATTACCGGCAGATCACTGGACTCGGGCAGGCGCGGCTGCTGGCGTGGCTTCTTGCGGTGCTCGCGGGAAAGCTCCAGCGTCGGCAGATCCGCTGGCGGAGCGCTGAACTGCGGCGGCCGCCGCTTAGGCAACGTGATGGTCTCGCGGGGCTTTTCCGCGCTGGCATGGAATGGGGCCGGACGCTGACGGGGAGCGGGCCGCAGCGTGGCGAGCGGCGGCTCAGGCGTAGCGGGCGCGGCGGATGACGGCTCCGCATCCGCGACCGCAACCGCTGGCTCGCGGGGAGGCGTCGGCGCCATGGTTGGCGCATCTTCCGACGGCCGCTCGGCTTCTTCTGCGAAATAATCCGGCTCGTAACGCTCGGCGCGCCCCTCCACGCCGAGCACACTATCCAGCTTTTGCTTCAAGCGATCCAGCGGCATCCGGCCGCTCTTGATCAGCCAGCCGGCCAGCCCCAGCAATACCAACACAATGACTACAAACCACACAATCGCAAACCCCGAATCGAATCCGCCCGCGCCAGGCGCGCGGCAGTATTATTCATGGCAGCCTGATGATGGGATTCATCCGTCAAGCCGTCTGTCACTTTATGTCCGAATTGTAACGGTTTTACTGGCGCGGCGGCAGCGGGCATGCCTAACCCAGCGCCAGATCAGCGCCAGATCAGCGCCTGCACGGCAATCGCGAACAAGGCCGCGATCACATCATCGATCATCACGCCGAAACCGCCGCCAACACGCTGATCAAACCAGCGGATCGGCCATGGCTTGACGATGTCGAATAGCCGGAACAGCGCGAAAGCCAGCAACCAGCCCGCCCAGGTGGCCGGCGCAAAGGCCAGCACCAGCAGCATGCCCACCACTTCGTCCCAAACGATGCCGCCGTAGTCATGCACGCCCAGCGCCTTGCCGGTGACATCGCAAACGTAGACGCCGATCAGAAACAGCGGCAGGCACAACGCCGCCAGCGTCCAGCCGCCGACACCCAAGGCGTGCAGCGGAAAGAACAGGGGATAAGCCACCAGCGTGCCCCACGTGCCGGGCGCCTTGCGCATCAGGCCGCTGCCAAAGCCGAAAGCCAGCAAGTGGGCCGGATTGCGCAGCAGAAAACGCCAGTCTGGCGTAATTTTCAGCGTTTCAGCCGAAGTGGTCATAACCATCCTTGTCCAATTTGATTTCCACGTCGGCCGAATCCAACAGCCGCGCGCCCTTCCCCGCCACAATCCGGCCGATGCGGCTGACGCGGCAGCCGCACGCCGCTGCGGCCGCTTCAATGGCGGCGCGCTTGGCAGGCTCTGCAGTGAATACCAGTTCGTAATCGTCGCCGCCGGCCGCCAGGCAGGCCAGAAACTCGCCGCGCCGCGCTTCCAGCGCAGGATGCGACGGCAGCGCATCGGCCCAGACCTCGGCCGCGACGGCCGATTCGTCCAGAATATGCCCCAAGTCGGCCATCAAGCCATCGGACACGTCGGCCGCGGCATGCGCCAGCGGCAACAGCGACGCGCCCAGCGCCAAACGCGGCTCGGGGTATTCGAGTTTGTAACGGGCGGCGGCCAACAGTTCCGCGTCGTTTACATTCAGCCACCCCAAGCGCTGCCGCACCGACAAGGCGCCCAAGCCCAATTCGCCGGAGACCCAGATGTCGTCGCCCGACTGCGCGGCGGCGCGGCGCAAGGCCTGGCCGGCAGGCGCCTCGCCCAATATCGTGACCGACAGCGTCAACGGACCGCAGGTGGTGTCGCCGCCTATCAGCTCCACGCCATGCGCGTCGGCCAGCGCCAGGAAGCCGGCGGCGAACTCGGCCACCCAGGCCTCATCGGCCTTGGGCAGCGCCAGAGACAGCAAAGCCCAGCGCGGGCGCGCGCCCATTGCCGCCAGATCGGACAGATTGACCGCCAGCGCCTTGTGGCCCAGCGCGCGCGGCGCGACGTCGGCGAAGAAATGCCGTCCCTCCACCAGCATGTCCACCGACATGTGCAGATCATGGCCCGGCGTCGGCCGCACGATGGCGGCGTCGTCGCCGACACCCAATAGCGCCGATGGCGCCGGCCGCTTGAAATAACGGCCTATCAGTTCAAACTCGTTCATGGCCCCTCACGCAAAAACACCCGCCTGCGGCGGGTGTCGTCGATGGCGGCACGCCGCGAGGCGCTACGCTCAGTCCTGTTTGCGGCGCTGCTTCTGCGCCAGCACTTCGTCGCCGCGCACATCGGCGGCCAGCTTGTCCAGCACGCCATTGACGAATTTGTGGCCATCGGTGCCGCCAAAGGTCTTGGTGATTTCGATGGCTTCATTGATGATCACCGGATACGGCGTTTCCGGGCTTTGCGTCAATTCCAGCGCGGCCATCAGCAGCACGGCGCGCTCCACCGGGCTGACTTCGTCGTCGGCGCGTTCGTAGTAGCGGCTGACCTGTGCAGACAGCGTTTCCACATCCTTCAACACGCCGTACAGGATGCCGCGAAACAGCGCCTCGTCGGCCTTGACGAAGTATTCGTTCTCGCGCAGGTGTTTTTCGATCAGCGAAGCCGGGCGATCCGGATTCAGCTCCCATTCGTAGATGCCTTGCACGGCGAATTCGCGTGCGCGGCGGCGAGCGGTTTTCATGGTGGCGATTCCTTGGAAAGAACAAGGGAAGCGCGCGATGCGCCTCCCTGTGATGGCTGGCGGCGACTGACTCAGCCGCGCAGCGTCTTGTGCAGATTGGCCATCTCCACCGCGACGCGGGCGGCGTCGCCGCCCTTTTCCTGCATGCGGACTTCCGCCTGCTCGTCGGTCTCGGTGGTCAGGATGGCATTGGCTACCGGGATGTCGAAATCCAGACCGACGCGGGTGACGCCGGCGCCGGATTCGTTCGATACCAGTTCAAAATGATAGGTTTCGCCGCGGATCACCGCGCCCAGCGCCACCAGCGCGTCAAAGCGGCCGGTCTTGGCCATGGTCTGCAGCACCAGCGGCACTTCCAGCGCGCCCGGCACGGTAGCCAGGGTGATGTCCTGCTCGGCCACGCCCAGCTTGCTCAGTTCGGACAGGCAGGCGTCGCGCAGGCCGTGGCACACCGGCGTGTTGAAACGCGCCATCACGATGCCGATTTTCAGGCCCTTGCCGGACAGATTGGGTTCAATACGCTGGATAGCTTCAAGCATCGGAAAGTCCTCGCGGCGAAAACACTAAGGAAAGCCGGCAATTGTAGCGCAAGCGCGGCAATTAAGCCACGCCCGGACCGCCCTCGCCATCGACATGAAAATGGTGCGGCTGGCAGAAACTGGTCACTTCCAGCTCAAAACCGGTCATCGACGGCAGGCTGACCGGGCTGGACATCAGCCGCATCTTGCCGACGCCCAGCGCCTTCAGCATTTGCGCGCCGATGCCGAAAGTCTTGCTGTCCCACTTCTGCCGCGGCGGCTCCTGGCCCAAGGCGCGCTGCGCCAGGTCGGCGCCGGTTTCGTCGCGGTACAACAGCACCACCACGCCGCGTCCCTCTTCCTCTATGGTTTCCAGCGCATTGGGCAGCGTCCACGAGTGATGGCTGCACAGCGGGGCCAGCATATCGATCACCGACAGCGGCTCGTGCACGCGCACCAGAGTGTCATGATCCGCGCTGATCTTGCCCTTGCTCAGCGCCAGATGGGTGGCCGAGGTGGTGATGTCGCGGAACACGTGCAGATCGAAACAGCCGAACGGGGTATCGACCTCGCGCTGGCCGACCTTCTCCACCAGCGATTCGGTGCGGCTGCGGTACTGGATCAGGTCGGCGATGGTGCCGATCTTCAAGCCATGCTCCTCTGCGAACTTCAACAGCTCCGGCAGACGCGCCATGGTGCCGTCGTCATTCATGATTTCGCAGATCACGCCGGCAGGCTCGGCGCCGGCCAGCATCGCCAGATCACAGCCGGCCTCGGTATGGCCGGCGCGCACCAGCACGCCGCCGTTCTGCGCCTTCAGCGGGAACACGTGGCCCGGCTGCACCAGGTCGCTGGCCTTGGCCAGCCGGGCCACGGCGGTCTTGATGGTATGGGCGCGATCGGCGGCGGAGATGCCTGTGGTGACGCCTTCGGCCGCCTCGATGGACACGGTGAAGTTGGTGCCGAAACTGGTGCCGTTGTTGCCGGTCATCATGGGCAGGTTCAGCAGCTTGCAGCGTTCCTCGCTCAGCGTCAGGCAGATCAGGCCGCGGCCATGCTTGGCCATGAAATTGATCGCCTCCGGCGTGACATACTCCGCCGCCATCACCAGGTCGCCTTCGTTCTCGCGGTCTTCCGCGTCCATCAGCACCACCATCTTGCCGGCTTTGATGTCGGCGATGATGTCTTGAATCGGGGATATGGCCATGCTCTCTTCCTTTGTCGGTTCGCCCGTTCTACGCAGGCAGCAGATCCAGCGCCCGGTATTCGCCGAGCTTCGCCACTTCGCCGTCGCGCAGCGCCAGCGGCCGATTGAACAGCGGGCCATCCACCACCAGTGTGTGGAACTCGCCCGCTTCGCCGCAGGGATCGACGCCCTCGGCCAGCATTTCTTCAATCAGGGCCGCGTCGAACACGCGGCCCAGCCATTTTTCATCCGCCAATGCCGTATTGACCATCACGATGCGGGCGACAAAGCCGGCGGCGACGAATTCGCGCGCCAGGTCGGCCCGCTTCTGTTGCCATAGCGGCAAAAAAGCGCGCAAGCCGGCCTCAAGGCAGACTTGCTCTTCCCATTCGCGATGCGCGTCGAGGTCGATGTCGCCAAACACCGCCAGCCTGACGCCGTCATCGGCGGCGCGGCGCAAGGCCTCGACGAAGACCTCGCGATAATCGCCCCAGCTCGCCCGCCCCAGGCGCTGCGGCAAACCCAGCGCCTCCGCCTGCATCGCCAGCACTTCCGGCCGCACGCCATGCGAACGCGAGCGTTCTCCGCTTTCATCGCACATGGTCAACAGCAGGACGGGCTTGACGCCCAGCCGCACCGCGCGCCACAGCGCGAGGCAGCTGTCCTTGCCGCCGCTCCAAGAAGCCAGCGCCGGCTCGCCGGCCAGCATCACACCGCGTCTCCGCGCTGCGCCAGCACCCGCTCCACGGTGTCGACGATGGCCTGGGTTTGCGGATCGATCTCGATATTGATCTGGTCGCCCGGCGCCCGGCCGGCAATATTGGTGCGGGTCAGCGTTTCCGGGATCAGATGGACGCAGAAGCGGCGGTTTTCAACCGCGCCTATGGTGAGGCTGATGCCGTCGATGCCGATATAGCCCTTGGTGAACACGTATTTTTCCAGGCCGGCCGGCAGCGCGAACCACACGGTGCGGTTGTTCGGCGATTCGATCACCTCCACCACCGTAGCCAGCCCCATCACATGGCCGGACATCGCGTGACCACCAATATCGTCGCCAAAACGCGCCGCGCGCTCGACATTGACCCCGTCGCCCACCTTCAGCGCGCCCAGATTGGTGACGCGCAGCGTTTCCTGCATCAGATCGAAGTGAACCCGATCGCCGTCAACGCGGGTGACGGTGAGACAGCAACCGTTGTGCGCCACCGAGGCCCCCAATTGCAAGCCCGGCAGCATGGCCTGCGGCAAACGTACGATGTGGGTCCGGAAATCCTGCTTTTCTTCGATGGCGACCACTTCGGCCACGCCCTGGACAATGCCGGTGAACACGGAACGCTCCTTCAATCTGCTTAAGTACCGTCATTGTACCCCGCTATCGCGCAGGCCGTCGCCATATTCGCAGCCTGAAATCCGCCGAAAAAGCCGCGACAACAGGATTTCCGTGGGGCGGCAAGTCCGGTAAAATAGTCGGCTTTATCGAATTCCAAGCAAGTCACCCCATGTCCGTCGAACTCGCCCGCATCGCCGAAGAAGTTGCGCACCGCCGCACCTTCGCCATCATTTCCCACCCCGACGCCGGTAAAACCACGCTGACGGAAAAACTGCTGCTGTTCTCCGGCGCCATCCAGATGGCAGGCACCGTGAAGGGCAAGAAGGGCGGCAAGTTCGCCACCTCCGACTGGATGGAGATCGAAAAACAGCGCGGAATTTCGGTGGCGTCGTCGGTGATGCAATTCGACTACCGCGAGCACACGGTCAACCTGCTGGACACCCCGGGCCACCAGGACTTCTCCGAAGACACCTATCGCGTGCTGACCGCCGTGGACAGCGCGCTGATGGTGATCGACGCGGCCAAGGGCGTAGAAGAGCAGACCATCAAGCTGCTGAATGTCTGCCGCCTGCGCAACACCCCCATCGTCACCTTCATGAACAAGTGCGACCGCGAAGTCCGCGACAGCCTGGAACTGCTGGACGAAGTGGAAAACGTGCTGAAGATCCGCTGCTCGCCCATCACCTGGCCGATCGGCATGGGCAAGACCTTCCGCGGCGTGTACAGCCTGTTGAACGACGCGGTGATCCTGTTCGAAGCCGGCACCGAGAAGCTGGTATCCGACATCGAAGTGATCCAAGGCATAGACAACCCGCGCCTGGACGAACTGTTCCCGCTGGAAATGGAACAGCTGCGCATGGAGATCGAACTGGTCAAGGGCGCGTCCAACGAGTGGAATCTGGACGAATTCCTGGCCGGCGAGCTGACTCCAGTCTTCTTCGGCTCCGCCATCAACAACTTCGGCGTTCGCGAGATCCTCAACGCGCTGATCGACTGGGCGCCGGCCCCGCAACAGCGCGACGCCACCGTGCGCAGCGTGGACCCGACGGAAGCCAAGTTCTCCGGCTTCGTGTTCAAGATTCAAGCCAATATGGACCCGAAGCACCGCGACCGCATCGCCTTCCTGCGTGTCTGCTCCGGCCAGTTCGAACGCGGCATGAAGATGAAGCATCTGCGCCTGAACCGTGAAATCTCCGCCAGCTCGGTGGTGACCTTCATGTCGCACGACCGCGAGATCGTGGAAGAAGCGTTTGCCGGCGACATCATCGGCATCCCCAACCACGGCAATATCCAAATCGGCGACAGCTTCTCCGAAGGCGAAGAGCTGGCTTTCACCGGCATTCCGTTCTTTGCGCCGGAAATGTTCCGCTCGGTGCGCATCAAGAACCCGCTGAAGCTGAAACAGCTGCAAAAAGGCCTTCAGCAGTTGGGCGAGGAAGGCGCGGTGCAGGTATTCAAGCCGCACAGCGGCGGCGATTTGATCCTGGGCGCGGTCGGCGTGCTGCAGTTCGAAGTGGTAGCCAGCCGCCTGGCCGCCGAATACGGCGTGGACGCGATTTTTGAATCGGCCAGCATCTGGTCGGCGCGCTGGTTCACCTGCGACGACCGCAAGAAGCTGGATGAATTCGTCAAGACGCTGCAGATGAACATTGCCACGGATGCTGGCGGCAACCTGGCCTATCTGGCGCCCAACCGCGTCAATCTGCAGCTGACGCAGGAACGCTGGCCGGACATCGTGTTCCACGAGACGCGCGAGCACGCCGTCAAGCTGAACGACTAAGCAGCCCATGCGCACCTTCCTCGATCTGATCGCCTTCCTGCGGGAAAACTACTCGCACGAGATTACCCGCTCGCTGCTGCTGATTCTGACGCTGCTGATCATCCGCATCGTAGTCGACCGGCTCCTGGCGGCGAATCAGGGCGTGCCGGTCGAGGAGCGCCGCCGCTGGTCGGTCAACACCCGAAACGGCCTATTCCTGGCGGGACTAGCCGGCATAGGCTTCATCTGGGCCAATGAGCTGCAGACGCTGGCCGTCTCCATGCTGGCCTTCGCCGCGGCGCTGATCCTGGCCACCAAGGAATTGATCATGTGCATCTCTGGCGGCGTCGTCCGCCAGATGTCGGACAGCTACAGCCTGGGCGATCATATCGAGATCGGCACGGTGCGCGGACGCGTGGTCGACATCGGCCTGCTGTCGACCACCGTGATGGAAATCGGCCCCAATCACAGTTCGCACCAAATGACCGGCCGCGCCCTCACCTTCCCCAATAGTCTGCTGCTGTCCACGCCGGTGATACGGGAAAACTATATGGGCGAATACGTGATGCACATCATCAATGTGCCGCTCGCCTACACTGTGCCGCCAGCTCAGGCCGAGCGCCTGCTGATGGCGGCCGCGGAAAACACCTGCCTGGCGCATATGGAATTGGCGCGCCAGCACATGGAAGAAATGGCCAAACGTTACCTGGTCGACATCCCATCGGTGGAGCCGCGCATTTCCATTCAGCCAGTCGACGAAAAGCGCTATCAGTTGATCTTGCGCATCGCCATCCCCGCCCGCGAAAGGCAACGTATCGAACAGGCCGTCCTGCATCAGTTCATGGCTGACTGCTACCCCGCAGCCGCCGACTAAGAAATAGAGCAAGAACTCCAAACATCGTATACAATTGCGCTACGCGAAGCCCTCACCAGCCGGTGCCTCATGAGTAAAACCAGAATCAAAACCTACGACCGCATCATCCAGGAAAGCCTCAAGCTGTTTAATGAACAGGGCGAGCGCAGCATCACCACCAACCATATCGCAGCCCACCTGGGCATCAGCCCGGGCAATTTGTATTACCATTTCCGCAACAAAGAGGAAATCGTATATCAGATTTTCATAATGTACAGGGAGTTCATCAACCAGCGCCTGGCCGTGCCGGAAGACCGCAAAATGACGGTCGACGATCTGGTGAACTATCTGGACACCGCCTTCCTGGCGATGTGGCAGTTCCGCTTCATGTTCTACGATTTGCCGGGCCTGCTGGCGCGCAATCCGCAGATGCAGTCGGAGTACCACCAGTTCGTCAACACCGAGCTGAAGAACATACTGGGCGAACACTTCCGCGAATTCATCCGGCTTGGACTGTTGAAAATGGATGAAGAGGATATCGAGGCGGTCAGCATCAATATCTGGCTGGTAGTGAAATTCTGGTTCGCCTTCGAGCAGACATCCCGCCCCAAGGCGCCCATCACCGAGGAGTCCGGCCACCGCGGCGTCCTGCAGGTGCTAGCCCTGCTCAAGCCTTATGTGCAGCCGGAATACATGCATGCCTTCCGGTCTTTGTACGAAAGACACACTACGCAAAAAACGTCATGACCAAAGCAACAAAGCCACCCTGGGGTGGCTTTGTTGCTTATGCTTTACCGCATGCGTCAGGCCGCCTGAGCCGCCCCCGGCACCAGGTAGTCACCCAGCTCGCCGGCAGCCAGCAGCTCGCGCAAATAATTGCCCGGCTTGGTGCCGATGTATTCAAGCTGACGCCCACCCTGCCGCGCCACCGCGCCATCCGCGCACACTTCCATCTCCGCCTCCAGATTCCACTGCGTCGACGGCGCATCCGGGTCCACCGGCTCCAACGACACAGTCAAACGGAAGCGGCCATCGCGGGAACACACATCCAGCAGTCCCAGCAGCCCCAAGTTGTTGCGGACATCGGCATCGTCCGCATCAAAAGCACCTGCAGTCAAAGCCTGCAGCACCAACACTTCAGGAAAAGTTGTAGTCATGGCTCTACCCCGAGGGTTCCCCCTCATAAACAAGCTATTGGATTATTGTGACCGCATCGCGCAAGGCTTGTGGCCCAGGCTCAGCAATCCGACATTCACTGATGTCTACCCTCATCATGCGGACAATTGCCTGCCGAGACAATGCCCACCTAGGGAAAACCCATACTCAAGGGATTAGAACTGTACTTTTGGACACTCACAGCGTGGCTGTCCATGTCACACCAATCCCAACAAAATGACGAATAAAATATAAATTCACATAAAAATCCATTACGTTTACTTTTCGCATGCACTCAATTGACAAAGCCCCGGCATGCCGAGGCCTTCATTCCACTCGCCCACCTGCGCGGTGGCAATTCGGCTCAGAACAATTTGTAGGCAATGTTGAGAATGGTCAGCAAACCAATGGCCGTGACGAAAACATTGTCCACACGCCCCCTGTATGTCGCCAACGCCGGCACTTTGCGGATGGCGTACATCGGCAGCAGGCATAGCAGCGAGGCGATGATGGGTGCGCCCATGGCCTCGATGAGATCCAGGATGTTGGGGTTGACGTAAGCCACCAGCCAGGTGGAGCCCATGATGAACACCATGCTGATCATATTGAGCCGTCTTTCCGGCACGCTCGCCTCATCGCCGTGATAGGCAAACTTGACGATCAGGCCGTTCAAGCCTTCCAAGGTGCCCAGATAATGGCCGAAGAACGACTTGAAGATGGCCACCAGCGCAATCAGCGACGCCGCATACTCCAGAATGGCGGCGAACACGGAACGCTCTCCCGCCATGCCTGAGAAGTGATTGGCCAGATAAGACAGCACCGGAATGTTCTGCGCCTTGGCTTCCGCCATGTTCTGCGGCGACAGCGTGAACAGGCAGCTGAAGGCAAAGAACATCACGACCGCCACCATCAGCATGCTGGCGCGCGAAATGATTTGCGCGCACTTGCGCTCGGTTTGCTCGCGCCCCAACTCCGCCTCGCACTCCTCGCGCTTGGACACCACGAAAGAAGACACGATAGGCGAAAAATTGAACGAGAACACCATGATGGAGACGCCCAGCCAGACTGTCACCAGGATGCCGTCGCCCCCCAGCAAGGACAAAGAGCCCAGATCCACCTGCTCGATGGCCGCGCTGTTCCAATACGGAATCAGCGACAGCGAGATCAGCACCAGGCTGGCTATGAACGGCCACACCAAGTAGCTCATGACTTTCACCATCAGGTCCTTGCCGAAGTAGATGACGAAGGCCATCAGCAACAGCAGGCCCAGCGCAACCAGGCCGCGATTGAGCGCAGGCAGTTGCAACTGGTTCTCCCAGAAGGTCATGAAGGTATTGGTGATGGTGACCCCATAGATCCATAACAGCGGACAGATGGCGAAGAAGTACAAAAAGGTGATGACCACGCCCCCCGTCTTGCCGAAATGCTCTTCCACCGTGCTGGTGATGTTGCCAGAAGGATTACTGCCCGACAGGCACAGCCTGGCCAGCGCGCGGTGGCAGAAAAATGCGATGGGGTAAGCCAGCACCAGCATGATGAGGATAGGAACGAGGCCGCCGAAACCGGCGCGGATCGGAAAGAACAGCACGCCGGCGCCGATGGCCGTGCCAAACAGGCCCAGCGTCCATGTGGTGTCGGTTTTGCGCCAGGCGAGACTGGGCTCGGCAGGGCTGATGGCGATTGTGTTTTGCGGATTCATGATGACACGCCCTTGAGAATTTAGTAGAGGGTTTCCGGCTCGAGTATCTGCGAAACGCGGGAAAGGTCGATATTGCCGCCGGAGATGATGCTCACGGTTTTCCTGCCTTCAATGTGATTTT
This sequence comes from Chromobacterium sp. ASV23, assembly GCF_016428945.1. Taxonomy (NCBI): domain Bacteria; kingdom Pseudomonadati; phylum Pseudomonadota; class Betaproteobacteria; order Neisseriales; family Chromobacteriaceae; genus Chromobacterium; species Chromobacterium sp. ASV23. The sequence continues at coordinate 143,398 of NZ_JAELTR010000001.1, read as the reverse complement.
TCAGCTTCCCGCTCAATAAGGCAGCCGTAGCCAGCGCGCCAGCCCCTTCCGTGATGATCTTGTTGCGCTGGATCAGCGCAATCATGCTGGCGCGAATCTCCTCTTCATTGACCAGCACGATGTCGGTGACGAGATCCTTGACGATCTCAAACGTCAGCTTGCCCGGCCTGGCCACATCGCAACCATCGGCCAGCGTGCCTTGGTTGCGGTGATCGGTGATCTTGCCGCAGTAATACGATGACGCCATGCCGTGCACGTTCTCCGCCTGCACGCCTATGATGTTGATCGTAGGGTTGATGGACTTGATCGCCACTGCCACGCCGGAGATCAGCCCGCCACCACCAATCGGCACAATCACGTTATCCACGTCGTACAGGTCTTCCAGAATTTCCAGGCCTATCGTGCCCTGCCCCGCAATCACCTTGATGTCGTCGTAAGGCGGGATGAAAATACGCCCTTCCATTTCGACGATCTCGCTGACCTTGGCGATGGTATCGTTAAAGTTGTTGCCATGAAGAACGACTTTGGCCGAGTAATCACTCGTCGCCGCCACCTTGGACTTGGGCGCGCCGCAAGGCATCACCACCTTGCCGTCTATGCCGAGCATGGCGCAAGACAGCGATACGCCTTGCGCATGGTTGCCGGCCGAACACGCCACCACCCCTCGTCGCCTTTCCTCTTCCGTCAACGAGCTGAGCTTGTTGAATGCTCCGCGTATCTTGAACGATCCGGTACGCTGCATATTCTCGAACTTGAGGAAAATCTCGCCTTTGCACTGCTCGCTCAGGTAGTTGGAGCGCGGCTGGCCAGTTTTGTAAACACGGCCGCGCAGCCTTCCCTTGGCGGCGGTGATGTCATGGATGGAGAGGGGCAGATTGTCAAAAGTCTTCATTGTGTAACTCCCTATTGCGTCGAGCTAACCTTTACCGCTGTGACTCCGAGCCTGGGTACCAAAGAGCGGACTTCCACCACCCGGCGGCCAGGACTTCCGGCAGATGGCATGGCAAAAGGCTCCCCATGCACAGCAGTCGGCCGGCAAGGCTGCTGAAGCGATAGCATGGGAAAGTCAAGGAAGGAGAAAGAAGCGCTTGGGAAGAAACTGGCAGGCAAGACACGTAAACAAGCTTCACCGAGAACCACCACCGGCAAGTTCGGGTGGTCACCACGGTCTTCACGCTTGCATTGCACCACATATTTCATTCCGCCTCGGCACGGCACAACATGAACATGCGAAACTGCAGCCACCTGTCGGCGCATGAGCCATCACGGGCTCCATAACCGCGCAGGCATGTAATGTCTTCACTACATCGGCAGGGCACCGCAAGTATCCCCGAGTGCCGATGCCTATCCAAGCGCAAAACTGCGATTATTTGATATTTAACAGTTAAAGATTGCTTACTTATTTAGCATTAATTTAAAGCATTAGCTTTAATGCGTCGCACTCATCCCAAAAAAGAAAAACCCCGGCATGCGCCGGGGCAGTTCGGTCAAGCGCGCTCGGGAGTCAGTCAGCCAGCACCTTCGCAATGGCTGCAGCCACGTAATCGACATTCTTGCTGTTCAGCGCGGCCAGGCAGATCCGGCCGGTGGAAACAGCATAGATGCCGAACTCTTCGCGCAGACGCTCGACTTGCGCAGCGGTCAGGCCGGTGTACGAGAACATGCCGCGCTGCGCCGTGATGAACGAGAAATCGGCGGCCACGCCATGCGCCTTGATCGCTTCCAGCAAGGCCAGGCGCATGGCGCGGATGCGGTCTCGCATGCCGGCCAGCTCTTCTTCCCACTGGCGACGCAGTTCCGGACTGGACAGCACCGCCGCCACAATGGCTGCGCCATGGATAGGCGGATTGGAGTAGTTGGTGCGGATCACCCGCTTGAGCTGCGACAGCACGCGAGCCGACTCATCCTTGCCGGAGGTCACGATGGACAAGGCGCCCACGCGCTCGCCATACAGCGAGAAGCTCTTGGAGAAGGAGCTGGCGATGAAGAATTGCAGGCCGGAAACAGCGAACAGGCGAACGGCCAGCGCATCGGCGTCGATGCCGTCGGCGAAACCTTGATAAGCCATATCCAGGAACGGCACCAGGCCGCGCTCGCGGCAAACGGACACTACTTCTTCCCATTGCGCGGCGGACAGATCGGCGCCAGTCGGATTGTGGCAGCAGGCGTGCAGCACAATGACGGAGCCGGCGGCCAGCGATGCCAGGTGCGCCTTCATCGCGGCGAAATCGACGCCGCGCGTCGCCGCCTCGTAGTACGGATAGTTTTCCACTTCAAAGCCGGCCGACTCGAACAAGGCGCGATGGTTCTCCCATGACGGGTCGCTGATGTAAACCTTGGCCGCAGGGTTCAGCCGCTTCAGGAAGTCCGCGCCTATCTTCAAGGCCCCGGTGCCACCCAGTGCCTGAGCCGTCACCACCCGGCCAGCCGACAACAGCTCGCTATCGGCGCCGAACAGCAGCTTCTGCACCGCCACGTCATAAGCGGCCGAGCCTTCGATAGGCTGATAGCCGCGCGCGGGCAGTGCCTCCAGCCTGGCCTTCTCCGCCGCCTGCACCGCCGCCAGCAGCGGAATCTTGCCGTCATCGTTGGAATAGACGCCCACGCCAAGATTCACCTTGGTGCTGCGGGTGTCGGCGTTGAAGGCTTCATTCAGACCGAGAATGGGGTCGCGGGGCGCCAGCTCCACGCCGGCGAAGATCGAAGAGGTCATATCAGACTCCATGAATTTGCAGATGGGCCGACACGCTTCAGTCGACCATGAAAAACGGATTGCGTTGTTGCCTTTCGAAGGCACGTTGTTCGCTGTCGAACAACAGTCTAACACGGCCAGGGCCGGCGCCGACAGGCCCGACGCCTGTCCGGCACGGCAGGATATTGCGCCACTCGGCGTCCAAATCGCCTATGATGGCAAGATCAACAAGCAAAAAGCCCTATCCGTCGTCATCCTGCCGATTTTACGCCACATGGAGACAAACATGAGAAAAGGCATTCTGTTGTTCTGGCCCTCATTCATCATCGCCGTGCTCGCAACCGTCGTCTTCTACTCCGTATTCGACCCCGCCGAGCTCACCCTGCACGGGCACGCGCTATTCGCCGACAAGCTGACGGCCTATTCCGTATTCATGCTGATCAGCTGGGCCTTCGGCGCGCTGAACACCTCCATCGTGCTGCTGCTGGAGAAAAGCGCCCGCGACATCAACGGCTTCGCGCCGCCGCCCGTCATCAGCGGCGACGAAGACGGCTCCCCGACTTGAATCCGCCAAGAAAAAGGGCCGGACTGCATCGTCCGGCCCTTGTTTTTTAGAACACTTTCAAGCCCTTCAACATCACCACCAGAATCAAGGCCGGCGATACGAAGCGCAACACGATGAACAGCACCCGGAGCAAGCCTTCGTTATTCAGCTTGCCGCCATTGCTCAACGCGTCGCGGAAGCGGTCATAGCCCCACACCCAACCAGTGAACAGGCAGAGGAAGATTCCGCCCAAGGGCATCAGCACATTCGATGTGACAAAGTCGAACAGATCGAACATGGTCATGCCATGCAGCTTGAAATCCGCCGCCAGGCTATTGGACAAGGCGCAGCCCGCGCCCACCACGGCCAACAGCAGCAGATTGATCACGGTCGCCTTGACGCGGCTGATGCCGAAACGCTCGCTCAGCACCGACACCGGCACCTCCAGAATGGACAGCATCGCGCCGGTGGCGGCGATCGCCGTCAGCACAAAAAACACCACCATGAAGACATGACCCAGCGGCATGCTGGCGAACACCGCCGGAATGGTGATGAACAGCAGCGACGGCCCCGCCGCCGGCTGGAAGCCAAAAGCGAATACCGCCGGGAAGATGGCGATGCCGGCCAGCAGCGACACGAACAAGTCGGCGCACATCACGCGGAAGGTGGTGGCCGGAATGTTCTGATCGTCGCGGAAATAGCTGCCGTAGGTGATCATGGTGCCCATGCCGATGGACAGCTTGAAGAAGGCCAAGCCCACCGCCGTCAGCACCACGCCGGCGCTGATCTTGGAAAAATCAGGCGTAAACAGGAAGGCCAAGCCTTGGCTCGCGCCTGGCAGCATCAAGCTGCGCACGCCTATCACCACCAGCAGCACGAACAGCAGCGGCATCAGCTTCTTGGTCACCGCCTCAATGCCTTTGGAAACGCCCAGCAGCAGAATGCCGCCGATCAGCGCCAGCACCAGCCACTGCCACAGCAGCGACTGCACCGGATCGGAAATCAAGGCGGTGAATGCGCCCGATGTCACCTTGGGATCGCGCGACAGGATATCGCCGCCAATGGCCTTGAAGATGTAGGCGAACACCCAGGCCGCCACTTCAGAATAGAAGGCCATGATCAGGAAGGCGGCAAACACGCCGAATGCCCCGATCAACCACCACGGCTGCCCCTTTGGGGCCAGCGTCGCCAACGTAGTCACCGCGTCGCGCTTGGCCTTGCGGCCCAGCATGATCTCGGAAATCATCACCGGCAAGCCCACCACCAGCGTGGCCAACACATACACTACCAAAAAACCCGCTCCGCCATTGGTGCCAGTCAGATATGGGAATTTCCAGATATTGCCCAGACCGACCGCTGATCCCAAGGTAGCCGCAAGCACGCCGAAGCTGGAAGTGAATCCGTCGCGCGCCTTGGCCGCCCCACCCGATTTTGTTTTGTCCTGACTCATTGTTTTTCTCTCTACCACCTAAGAAAGAAGCCCGCGCGGAGGTCGTCCGGGCGGGCTCTCATTGACCTTCGATACTACAAGGCCGGGATTTTGAGGCCTAACGCAGCTCCAGGCAAAACTTTTTTTGAGTCTATTTGATCAGCTTGCTAGTCAACGCTCCCAGCCAGTCGAAGCAGGCCGACAACTGGGCCTTCTCTATATACTCGTCCGGACGATGCGCTTGTTCTATCGAGCCCGGACCCAGCACCACGCATGGCATGCCCGCCTGGCTGAACAACCCCGCCTCGGTGGTGTAAGCCACTCCTGCGCCGCCCTCGCAGCCGCACAGGCTGGCCACGTAATGGCGTATTTCCGAAGCCGGGTCGGACTCGAATGCCGGGCTATACACCACAGGCTCGATCACGATGTCCGCCTCCGGCGCGACCTGACGCATCTCCACCAGCAGCGTCTCGGCATAATCCGCTACCGAGGCGACCAAGCGTTGCGGCTCGTCGCCGGGCAGCCAGCGGCACTCGAACATGAATTCGCAATCGGCCGGCACGATATTGCACGCCACGCCGCCATGAACCAACCCTGTCTGCATGGTGGTGAACGGCACATCGTACAGCGGCTGATGATGGCCGAATGCGGCTTCGGCGTCGGCCAGCTTGCGGATATGGGTGATCAGCCGGGCGGCGTATTCGATGGCGTTGACGCCGTGCGGCGTCAACGAGGAGTGCGCGGCGCGCCCCTTCACTTTGCAGCGATAGTGGGCAATGCCCTTGTGCGCGATGACCGGGCGCATCGAAGTCGGCTCGCCGACCAGGCAGCCGGCAATCGACTCGCCATCGGCAAGCAGCCCATCGATCAGCCTCCCCACGCCGAGGCAACCCACTTCCTCGTCGTAGGACAAGGCAATGCCTATGCCTTGCCTCAGCCGGTCTTCATTCGCCAATTGCACAAACAAAGGCACCTGCGCCAGCACGCAGGCGATAAAACCCTTCATGTCCGCGCTGCCGCGTCCATAGAGCCGGCCATCGCCTCCATCGGTCAGCTCGAACGGCGGATAGCGCCACTGCTGCCCATCCACCGGCACCACATCGCTATGCCCAGACAGCACGATCAAGGGCAATCCCGGCTTGCCGATGCGCGCGAACAGATTGGCCTTGCCGCCATCATCATCGTAGGTGAGCCTGCAAGCCAGGCCGAAGCCGGCAAGATAAGCCTGCACCCACTCTATCAATTGCAGATTGGAATGGCGGCTGGTGGTGTCGAAACGGATCAGCTCGGCCAGCAGCGGGACAACGGTTGGATTCATAGTCGGACTCGGCGAATTCTGGATATGGCGTTGCCGTTGAGTCTGCACTCAAGCCTGGCGGTCGGCAATAGCGGCGAATCATTCGCATCTGCGCCAAGAGCGGCCGCATAAAAATGCTTGTCAAATAGTCGAATATTGAATATAATCCGTTCTCTCTATGGCGGGCCTCCCCGCATTGCACGGTAGCGAACCTGGTCAGGTCCGGAAGGAAGCAGCCACAGTTACTTAGTGCAAGTGCCGGGGTTCAGGCTCGCCACCCCTCCCCCAGAATTACCCGTCGAGATGATTGCAGATTTGCGACAGTCAGGCGTCTTTTTTCGCCGGCCTCGCAAAATCCCATTGTCCTTGACAATAAGATTGCGCTAACATTAGCAAAACTGAATTTTCAAATTCATGGAACTTCACTAATTTCCCTGCATCATAAATATTCCTGTTGGATTTTTTTTGCTATTTTTAGTAAGCAGGGCGAAGTCCTAAAAAATACTAGAACCATTTGTTTCAGATACGAGAGGAACACTCATGAAACTGTTTGAAAAGATCCCGAACCCGCGGGAAATCCGCCGCAAGCTCGGCCTGAATCAGCAAGAGTTCTGGAGCCGCATCGGCGTTACCCAGTCCGGCGGCTCCCGCTACGAAAGCGGCCGCAACATGCCGAAACCGGTACGCGAGCTGCTCCGCCTGGTTCACGTCGAGCAAATCGACCTGTCCAAGGTACGCCGCGAAGATTTCGAGATTGTGGAATACCTGAAGGAAACCCACCCCGATCTGTACAAGAGCCTGCGCAAAGCGGTTCGCACCAAGATCGAAGCGCAAGAAGGCGGCGCCGAAGCGGCCGCCAACTGATTGCCATAAATATAAGAAAAACAAAGCCGACGCGGCCTACCCGCGTCGGCTTTTTTGCCGCTTAAGGCCGCCTACTCCCCGGCATAACGGACCAGCAATACCGGCACATCCGCCACCTTGAGCACGCCCTCGGCCACGCTCCCCATCAGCAAATGCATCAGCCCGCCCAAACCGTGCGTGCCCATCACGATCAGATCGGCGCCCCAGGCGCTGGCGTCATCGGCCAACACCAAGGCGATCTTGTCGCCCCAACTCTCAAGAATCTGGCACTCCGACTCCACACCCAGCGATTTCGCCCTATCCACCGCCTGCTGCAGCACCTGCTCCCCAGCCTGCTTGATCGACTTCTGCAGCTCCGTCGCATCCAGGAACTCGGTACCGCCCCAGCCAAACTGCGCCAGATCGACAACATGAACCAGCCGAACCGTCGAAGCGAACGCCTTGGCGAGCTTGCAAGCTTCAATCAGCGCCATCATGGAGGTGTCGCTATCATCCACCGGCACAAAGATTTTCTGATACATGACATGCAGCTCCTATATGAATTTGGCTTACACTCCCAGTCTATCAAGACCCGCATCATGATGTTTGACACAGATTAGGTCTTATAGACATAAAGGCCATATCCGCCTCTCACCTTTTCAGTATACCAAGCCATGGCACGCATCAAACTTGAACTTCCTGAGCGCATGTTTTTCGAGACCACGCTGGACATCCGGATCAGCGACATCAACTACGCCGGCCACCTGGGCAACGACGCGGTGCTGCGGCTAGCCCACGAGGCGCGGCTGCGCTGGCTGAAATCGCTCGGTTACCCGCATGAGCTGCAAGTGGAAGGACTGGGGCTGATCGTGGCGGACACCGCCATCTGCTACCGCGCCGAGGCCTTTCATGGCGATGCCTTGCGCTTTCGCCTCGGTGCCGACGACATCAACCGTCATGGTTTCGATCTGATTTATCAGGCAGTCGATGACAACAGCTGCAAAGAAGTGGCAAGATTGAAAACAGGTGTCGTCTTTTTCGACTATCAGACACGCAAAGTCGCCCCAATGCCGGAAGCCTTTACCGGAAAGCTTAGCCAATAGCAAATAAGGAATAGCGCCATGAGAAATTACTCGCCCAACAGCCCAGAGGCGATGGCCAGGCTCCTGGCCATGTTCATGATCACCGACGGCAACATGGACCCGCGCGAACTCGAGTTGCTGGAAAAGCTGCACGTCTACCACCTGATCAATCTGCCGCGCAAACAGTTTGCCCAAGTGCTGCGCGACTACTGCGACGACCTTTCCGACGAAGCCGGCGAAGACGGCTCCATCCGCCTGCTGGATCGCGAACGGGTGGACAACCTGCTGGCCGAAGTCAGCGACCGGCGCAAGCGCATCCTGACCTGCGTGCTGGCGATGGACATCGCCAAATCCGACGGCACCATCAGCGACAGCGAAATGGCCCTGCTCAGCCACATGATGAAAAGCTGGAGCATCACGCTGGACGACCTGGAGCGCGAGTTCGCCCGCTGATCCGCATGCCCGGGGCGCCTGTCTTTCAGCCGCCGCCCCTTTCTCTCACCCATTGCCATAGTTGACTCAATGAATACCCGTTTTACCGGCACCGAACGCTATATCGCCACCGACGACCTGATGATGGCCGTCAATGCCTCCATCGCCCTGCAACGCCCGCTGCTGATCAAGGGCGAGCCCGGCACCGGCAAAACCATGCTGGCCGAGGAAGTCGCCGCCAGCCTGGGCCGGGAGCTGATCGTCTGGCCGATCAAGTCCACCACCAAGGCGCAGCACGGCCTGTACGAATACGATGCCGTATCGCGGCTGCGCGATTCGCAACTGGGCGACCCGAAAGTCCACGACATCGCCAACTACATCGTCAAGGGCAAGCTGTGGCAGGCCTTCGAAGCCGATCAAGCGCCGGTGCTGCTGATCGACGAAATCGACAAGGCGGACATCGAATTTCCCAACGACCTGCTGCGCGAACTCGATCAGATGGAATTCTTCGTTCACGAGACGCAGCAATTCGTACGCGCCAAACAACGCCCCATCATCATCATCACCTCCAACAATGAGAAGGAGCTGCCGGACGCCTTCCTGCGCCGCTGCTTCTTCCACTACATCCGCTTCCCGGACGCCGAAACGATGCAATCCATCGTCGACGCCCACTTCCCCAACATCCGCCAGCAGTTGGTGCAGCAGGCGCTGGAAGTGTTCTTCTCCATCCGCGAACTGCCGGGCCTGAAAAAGAAACCCACCACCTCGGAGCTGCTGGACTGGCTGAAATTGCTGACCGGCGAAGCCATCAGCGAGACCGAACTCGCCGCGCGGCAGGAACGCAACGCGCCGCCGCCGCTTGCCGGCGCGCTGCTGAAGAACGAACAGGATCTGCAATTGTTTGATCGCCTGATGCAGATGGCGCGGCTGCGGCGCTGACATGCGCGACGACATCGCCCGCTTCATCGACCACCTGACCGTCGCCGGCCGCAGCCCGCACACGCTGGCGGGCTATCGCGCCGATCTGGAAACGCTGACTGGCCAGTTGCAGCCCAAAACCCTGGCCGAAGCCCAAGCCATCGACTTGCGCAAAGCATTGGCGCAACAACATGCGCGCGGCCTGGGCAGCCGCAGCCTGGCGCGACGGCTGTCCGCTTGGCGCCAGTTCTATCAATGGCTGCAGCACAGCGGGCAACGCGAAGACAACCCGGCCAGCGCCTTGCGCGCGCCGAAACGCGACAAACTGCTGCCCAAGGCGTTGCCGGTCGATGGCGCGGCGGCGCTGCTGGACAGGATAGAAGGCGATGACGAACTGGATGCGCGGGACCGCGCCATCTTCGAGCTGGTCTACAGCTGCGGGCTACGCTTGTCGGAAACAGTGGGATTGAATCTGCAAGACGTGGATTTCTCTGATCAGCTATTGCGGATTCGCGGCAAGGGCGGCAAGGAAAGACTGGCGCCGATAGGCGCGGAAGCGATGCGCCGGGTGCAAACATGGCTGGCGCAACGCCAGGCAGCCACAGACGAGCCCGCGCTGTTCACCGGCCGCCACGGCCGCCGCCTGGGCGGCCGCCAGATAGAAAAACGGCTGCGCGACTGGGCCATCAAGACCGGCGCCAGCCAGCATGTCCACCCGCACATGCTGCGCCACTCCTTCGCCTCCCACCTGCTGCAGTCCTCAGGCGATCTGCGGGCAGTGCAGGAGCTGCTGGGCCACGCCAACCTGTCCAGTACGCAAATCTACACAGCGCTCGACTTCCAGCATCTGGCCAAGGTCTACGACCAGGCGCATCCCCGGGCGCGGCAAGCGCCCGCCAAACCCGACACTGACGAAGACAGTTAAGCCGCGCGCACGTGGCCATGGATGCGTTGCAACAGCCGCGCCAACGCTTCTTCGACAGTTTGCTGCCGAACGGCTTCGCGGTCGCCGCAAAAGTGGCAACTCCAAGCCTCCGTCTGTCCGCCGGGATGGGCGATGGCCAGCCAGACCAGGCCCACCGGCTTTTCCGGCGAGCCGCCATCCGGCCCGGCAACGCCGGAAACCGCCACGGCCCAGTCGGCATCGGCCAGTGCCTGCACGCCGACCGCCATTTCCCGCACCACCAGTTCGCTGACCGCGCCGTGATCCATCAACGACGACGCCTGCACGCCCAGCAACTGCTGTTTGGCCTGATTGCCGTAGCTGACCACGCCATGGCTGAACCAGGCAGAGCTGCCCGGAATGTCGGTGATGGCGGCGGCTATCAATCCACCCGTGCAGGACTCGGCCGTAGCGATGCTTTCGCCGCGTCCGAGCAGCAGCGCGCCGAGGTCGGCGGCCAGTTGTCTGCTATTTGCCATGTCGTTCTCTGTAGTGCCTGATCAGGCCGTTGGTGGAGCTGTCGTGCGACAGCGCGCCGGTGTCGCCGGATAGTTCCGGCAGGATGCGCCTGGCCAGCTGCTTGCCGTACTCCACCCCCCACTGATCAAACGAGTTGATGCCCCAGATCACCCCCTGCACAAACACCTTGTGCTCATACAAAGCCATCAGCATGCCCAGGGCATAGGGCGTGACTTTGTCCAGCGCCAGCGTGTTGGAGGGCTGGTTGCCCGGAAACAGTTTTTGCGGCAGCAGCATGTCCAATGCCTCGCCCGATAAATGCCCCAGCTCCTGCATCACCTCGGCCTCGCTTTTGCCGCGCATCAAGGCCTCGGTCTGCGCCAGGCAGTTGGCCACCAGGACGTCGTGCTGATTGCCCAGCGGATAATGACTGTTCAGCGGCAGAATGAAGTCGCATGGCACCAAGCGCGTGCCTTGATGCAGCAGTTGGAAAAAGGCATGCTGGCTGTTGGCGCCCTCCTCGCCCCAGATCACCGGCCCGGTGTCGAAATCCAGCGCTTCGCCGCAGCGCCCGACCCGCTTGCCGTTAGACTCCATATCCAGCTGCTGGATGTGGGCCGGCAAGCGCCGCAGGCCATGATCGTAGGGCATGATGGCATGAGTATGCGCCCGATAGAAGGTGTTGTACCAGATGCCGATGAGCGCCAGCAGCACCGGCATATTGGCTTCGAACGGCGACTCGAAGAAGTGTCGGTCCATGGCGTGGCCGCCGTCGAGAAAGGCCCGGAAATGGTCGTAGCCTACCGACAGCATCACCGGCAAGCCGATGGCGGACCATACCGAGTAGCGCCCCCCCACCCAATCCCAGAAGCCAAACATATGCTGCGGATCGATGCCGAAAGCCCGCACCGCCGGCTCATTGGTGGACACGGCCACAAAATGGCGGGCGATATCGGCTTCCGTCCCCGCCTGCAGGAACCAGCCGCGCGCGGCCTGGGCGTTCAGCAGCGTTTCCGGCGTGGTGAACGATTTGGAAGCCACGATGAACAGCGTGGTGGCCGGATGCAGCGTCTCCAGCGTCCGCGCCAGATGCTGGCCATCGACATTCGACACGAAATGGACGTTCAACTCCGGATGCGCATAGGCGGACAAGCTTTCTTTGACCACCAGCGGCCCCAGATCCGAGCCGCCGATGCCAAGATTCACCACATCCCGAATCCTTTGGCCGTCAAAACCCAGCCACGCGCCGTCGCGCACCTTGTCGCTGAAATCGCGCATCCGCCGCAGCACCTGATGCACATCCGCCACCACATCCTGGCCATCCACCACCAAGCTGGCATCTTCCGGCAGGCGCAGCGCGGTGTGCAGCACGGCGCGGTCTTCGCTGATATTGATGCGCGCGCCATCGCGCATCCGCTCCATCCAGCCTTTCAGATCCGCCGCCCGGGCCAGATCGAACAGCAACTCCAGCGTGCGCTCGGTGATCCGGTTCTTGGAGTAATCGAGCAACAGGCCGTCCAATTCCAACGAGAAGCGCTGGAAGCGGTTTGGATCCAATTGAAACAATTCGCGCATGTGCATCTGGCGCGTCGCCCGCTGGTGCTGATGCAGCTTGGCCCAGGTTGGCGTGCTGTTGATGTCGATGTGGCGGTGTGCGGCCATGTTTTCTGCCGATGGGATATTCTGAATGAAAAAAAGAGGGCTGGCCCAAGGACCGGCCCCGCTCGAATGGCTTGCCTCGCGCTTATAGCTTGAGGAAATGTTCGCGGTAGTAGCGCATCTCCTCGATAGACTCGAGGATGTCCGCCAACGCTTCATGCTTGCCGCGCTTGACCACGCCCTTGGCCACTTCCGGCTTCCAGCGCTTGCACAGCTCTTTCAGGGTGGACACGTCCAGATTGCGGTAATGGAAGTAAGCTTCCAGCCTGGGCATCCAGCGCGCCATGAAGCGGCGGTCTTGATGAATGGTGTTGCCGCACATCGGCGTGGTCCGTTCGGGCACATACTGCATCATGAACTCGAGCAGCGCCTGCTCCGCCTCGGCCTCGCTGACCGCGGAGTTTTTCACCTTCTCGATCAGACCGCTCTTGCCGTGCGTGTTCTTGTTCCAGTCGTCCATCGCGTCCAGCACGGCGTCCGGCTGGTGGATCACCAGCACGGGCGACTCGGCCACCACATTCAGCTGGCTGTCGGTGACGATCATCGCGACTTCGATGATGCGATCGGTATCCGGATTCAGGCCCGTCATTTCCATGTCGAGCCAGATGAGGTTATTGGTATCTTGTGCCATACTAGCCAATCTTGAGAAAACCCTGCCATTTTCCTTCATTGCCGCCGCGGCGGCAAACCCGACACCCATATCGATACCCATGACCGACGCATTTTCCCTACTGTTCGCCTGCGCGCTGGCGTTGACGTTGAGTCTGAAACTGTGGCTGGGCGGACGGCACATCCGCCATATCGCCCGCCACCGCAACCAGGTGCCCGCGGCCTTCCGCGACAGCATCACCCTGGAACAGCACAGCCATGCCGCCGATTACACCATCGCCAAGACCCGGCTCGGCCTGCTGTCGGCTTGGCTGGACACCGCGCTGATCGCCGCCTTGACTTTCGGCGGCGGCCTGCAATGGCTGGCCGTTCACTCGCTGCAATGGTTTGCCCAGCCACTGCTGTCCGGCCTGGCGCTGATCGCCGCCGTTACGGTGATCAGCGGCCTGGTTTCGCTGCCGCTGAGCCTGTATGGCACATTCGGCATTGAGGCCCGCTTCGGTTTCAACAAGACGACAATCGGTCTCTACCTGATGGATCAGGTCAAGGGACTGATGATCGGCGCCGTCATCGGCCTGCCGCTGGTGACCCTGGTGTTGTGGCTGATGGACATTTCCGGGCCGCTATGGTGGCTGTGGGTGTGGTTGGTGTGGTCGGCTTTCCAGTTGCTGATGGTAGCCATCTTCCCCACGGTGATCGCCCCGCTGTTCAACAAGTTCCAGCCGCTGCAGGACGATGCGCTGAAGACGCGCATCGAGTCGTTGCTGCAAAGAGCCGGCTTCAAGAGCCAGGGTGTGTTCGTCATGGACGGCTCGCGCCGCTCCAGCCACGGCAACGCGTATTTCACCGGCTTTGGCTCCGCCAAGCGCATCGTGTTCTTCGATACTTTACTCTCGCAGCTCAACCACGCCGAGATCGAGGCCGTGCTGGCGCACGAGCTGGGCCACTTCAAACGCCGCCACATCGTCAAGCGCATCGCCATGGCCTTTGGCCTGTCGCTGGCGCTGCTGTGGGCGCTGGGCCAGCTGCTGCACGCGCCGTGGTTCTACGCCGGACTCGGCGTCACCGTGCCGAGCACCGCGATGGCGCTGATCCTGTTCTTCACCGCGACACCGGCGTTCACCTTCCCGCTGACGCCGCTGTCCAGCCGCATGTCGCGCCGGCATGAGTACGAGGCGGACGATTTCGCCTCGGAACAGACCCGCGCCGACGATCTGATCGGCGCCCTGGTCAAGCTGTACCGCGACAACGCGTCCACGCTGACGCCGGACCCTATCCACTCCATGTTCTATGATTCGCACCCGCCCGCCGCGCTGCGCATCCAACATCTGAAAGGAAACCACGCATGAATCTGCTGGAATTGTCCTGCACCCCGCAACACGGCCAAAGCCCGCTGGCTGACAACACGGTCAAGCAACTGCTGTCCTCGCTGCCGGAATGGCAGATCGCCGGCATCGAGCTGAACAAAACTTACCGTTTCGCCAACTACCATGAAACGATGGCCTTTGTGAACGCGCTGGCCTGGATCGCCCACCAGGAAGACCATCATCCGGATCTGTCGGTGCATTACAACCGTGTAGTCGTCAACTTCAGCACCCACGATGCCGGCGGCCTGACCCTGAACGACTTCATCTGCGCGGCCAAGACCGAAGCCTTGATCAAGCGCCCATGACAGCCAGCGTAGGTCAAATCATCCGCAGCCACGGCCGCCGCTTCATCGTTGAAGCCAACGGCCAAACCTATGACTGCACCACCCGCGGCAAGCGCGTCGACTATGCTTGCGGCGATATCGTGGACATCCTGGTACAGAATCAGGAGCAGGCGGTGATCGAGCGCGCCCATGAGCGGCGCAGCCTGCTATACCGCCAGGACGACTGGAAGACCAAGGTCATCGCGGCCAACGTCACGCGCATCCTGTTCGTCATCGCCGCCGTGCCCTCGCCGAATGAGGAGCTGCTGGGCCGCTGCCTGATCGCGGCCGAGGCCGGAGACATCGAGCCCGTCATTGTCGTCAACAAGTGCGACCTGCCGGAAACCGCCGCGCTGCTGGAAAAATTGCAACTGTATGTGAAACTTGGATACAAGCTGGTTACACTGTCGGCCAAACAGGACTTCACCCCGCTGAAACCCTTGCTGCAAGGGCATACCAGCGTCTTGGTGGGGCAATCCGGAATGGGTAAGTCCACCCTGACCAATGCCCTGCTGCCTGAGGCCAACGCCCGCATTGGCGACATCTCCACCGCGCTGGATTCCGGCCGTCATACCACCACCCACGCCACGCTTTACCACCTGGACGAAAGCAGCCACCTGATTGACTCGCCCGGATTGCAAGAATTTGGTTTAAAGCACCTTAAAGCGTTTGATCTAACTCATTATTTCCCAGAGCTGCGCAGGTATATTGGACAGTGCCGTTTCCATAACTGCACGCACCGGGTCGAACCTAATTGTGCGATCATAAACGCAGCGGAAAAAGGCGAGATTGCGGCGCATAGACTGGGCTTGTTGCAGCGTTTGACGCAGGAGCTGTCGAAAGCGCATTTGTAAATAAGCAAGCACACACTTCTTATTTACTTTTTATATCGCGCTAAATATTCTGTAAGAAAAGGGGTTCAGTATTACGCAAGCATAAACTCAACACCAAAAGAGGAGCCAGCATCATGACGAAAAAAATCGCGCTAGTCACCGGCGGCATGGGCGGTATCGGAACCGCCATTTGCAAAACTCTGGCCGAAACCGGCCACACCGTAGTCACCACCTATAGCAAATCAGGCCGTGAACAAGCCTGGCTGGCCGACATGAAAGGCCTGGGCTTCACTGACATCCACTGCTACCAGTGCGACGTTGCCGACTTCGCCGCCTGCCAGTCCATGGTGGCGCGCATCGTCAAGGATCTCGGCCCGGTTTCCATTCTGGTCAACAATGCCGGCATCACCCGCGACGCCAGCTTCAAGAAGCAGACCAAGGACGACTGGGACGCCGTCATCCGCACCAATCTGGATTCGGTGTTCAACATGACCAAGCCGGTGCTGGACGGCATGCTGGAAGCCGGTTTCGGCCGCATCATCAATATCTCGTCCATCAATGGCCAGAAAGGCCAGTTTGGCCAGACCAACTACTCCGCGGCCAAGGCCGGCATGCACGGCTTCACCATGGCCCTGGCGCAGGAAGTCGCCAAGAAGGGCGTGACGGTCAACACCATCTCCCCGGGCTACATCGCCACCGAAATGGTCATGGTGGTGCCGGAAGACGTGCGCAACAAGATCATCGCGCAAATTCCGGTCGGCCGCCTCGGCAAGCCGGAAGAGATCGCCGCGCTGGTCGGCTTCCTCAGCTCCGAACACGCCGGCTTCATCACCGGCAGCAATATCGCGATGAACGGCGGCCAACACATGATGTAAGCCCGCCAAGGCTCCGCACACTGACACGCCGCCCCGCCCCGGGCGGCGTTTTCTTTTTGGCCAACCCGTGTATGCTATCGCCTTCCCCAACCCGAATACGCAATATCCATGGCAGAAAATCTGATCATCGAAGGCGACAGCAAGGAAGACAAGTACCGGACGCTGCTGCCGCAAGCGCACGCCCTGATTGATGGCGAAACCGACGTCATCGCCGCGCTGGCCAACCTCTCCTCCGCCCTGGCCATGACTTTTGGCTGGCTATGGACCGGCTTCTATCTGGTCAAGGGCGAGCAATTGGTTCTCGGCCCCTTCCAAGGACCGATCGCCTGCACCAGAATCCCCCACGGCCGCGGCGTTTGCGGCAGCGCCTGGGCGCAGAACCGCACGCTGCTGGTGGAGGACGTGGACGCCTTCCCCGGCCATATCGCCTGCTCATCCAGCGCGCGCTCCGAAGTGGTGGTGCCCGTTCGCGACGCCTCCGGCAAAGTGGTGGCGGTGCTGGATATCGACTCCGACCAGTTGGCCAGTTTCGATCAGATCGATGCCGACTACCTGGAGCGCATCGTCGCGCCGTTGGGCGCGCTGTTCCCGGCCTGACATCCCTCCCGCGACAATGAAACAGGCCCGCAGCAGCGGGCCTGTTTCATTGCCTGGATCGCTTCGCGATTATTTCTGGATATCCAGCAACTCCACCTCGAAGTACAGATCGGTGTTCGGCGGAATCGCGCCCGGCGCGCCGCGGCTGCCATAGGCGGTGGCGGCGGGGCAGAACAGCTTGGCCTTGCTGCCCACGCTCAGCGCGCTGACGCCCTGCGTCCAGCACGGAATCACGCGATTCAAGGGAAAGCTGATCGGGCCGCCATTCTTGTACGAGCTGTCGAACTCGCGTCCATCCTTGAATGTGCCGCGGTAATTGACCTTGACGGTATCGGTTGGCTTAGGTTTGACACCCTTGCCCTGGGTCAGGATTTCGACCGTGACGCCAGACGGCAAGGTCTGCGTAGCAGCGGCCTGGGCCGATGCGGCGAGCGCCAGCAGCGCCAGAGCGGGAACAATGCGGTTCAGCAACATAACTCCTTCATCGGGAAAAATATAAGAACACCGCCAACCGCCGCTAGCGGTACTGAATCGTGCCGGATTCGGCCAGATCCTCCAGCAGGCGTTCAACGCTGGCGCCCGGCATGATGAACGGGTCCAGCACGGGCAAGGACGAGTGGCGCAGCAGGATAGAGGCGTTCAACTGATCCAGCGCCACCTCGGCCATGCTCCAGTTGGCGAATTTGCGCTGCTCGATTTCCGAGAACGACAACAAGGTCAGCGAATGATGGCGAGCATCGCGCGCCAGCTTCAGATACAGACGGCTGACATGGACCCTGCTGCCCTCCAGCACCTGCACGAACACATCCTTGCTGTAACACAGGAGGCCGGTAATGCCCAACGGCGGATTATACTTGCGCGCCGCCAGCAGAATATCGTCCACCAGCGCCTGTTCTATCGGTTGTTGCGCCCGGCTGCAGTAAATCAGGCGAACCAGCATGGCCATGCTCCTCGATCATTTATGCATCAGCGACAGGAATTCCCGACGCAGCGTGGCATCCGTCAGGAACGATCCTCGCATCACGCTGTTGGTCATTTTGCTATTGCTGTCCTTCACGCCGCGCCAGTGCATGCAGAAGTGGTCGGCCTCCATCACGATGGCCAGGCCATTAGGCTGCAGCTTGCGCATCAGCAGGTCGGCGATTTGCGAAACCGCCTCTTCCTGTATTTGCGGGCGGGACATCACCCACTCGATCAGCCTGGCGTACTTCGACAAACCGATCAGATTGGAATTCTCGTTGGGCATCACCCCCACCCATACCCGGCCGATGATGGGGCACAGATGATGGGAGCAGGCGCTGCGCACGGTCACCGGCCCAACGATCATCAATTCGTTCAAACGTTCCACATTGGGGAACTCGGTGCTGGGCGGCATCGGCACATAACGACCGCGGAACACTTCGCGCACAAACATCTTGGCCACGCGTTTGGCCGTCTCATGCGTGTTGTGATCATGCTCGATGTCAATGACCAGGCTCTCCAGCACTGTTTTCAATTTAGCCTGGACTTCGTCTTGCAGCGCATCGAGCTCGCCGTCCTCGATGTAGTCGGCGATATTATCGTTAGCATGGAAACGCGCGCCGGCCTCTTGCAAACGGTAGCGAATCTTTTGGGAAACGGATTCCGGCTGGTTCTGCTTGTCGGTTTTGCTCATTGTTGATTATTAGTTCGCAAGAAAATGGAAATCATTTCGAATATACACCAATCACCCATGGCGGAAGATAGCATCGGGCCTGAATTCTTCATAGCCAGCGTGGCATAGTGAGCCGATGGTAGTGCAGCTGATGGCGGCATGCAAACCTCGCCATCCGCGACCCGCATCCACGGCGATGCCAGCGGCTTTCTCCCGGGCAACTCGCTCAAAGCGTCAATGCTATATAAGTAGACCGCGAACATCAACAAAATGATTTGGCATGAACAATCCTTGCCGCGCCGCATGCGGCATGCCAAAGAAAAACGGCACCCGCTTGCATGGAAGCGAATGCCGTTCTGACTGCATGCACAAAGGCTCAACCGGCCAACAGGCATACCTCGCGCTTAGGCAGCGCAATCTTATGATCCGTGCTGTATTGGTAATCGTGGAACACATGTTCCGCGCTGAGCAACTGGTAGCTGCCGTCCGCCAAACGATGCGTTGTGTCCTTCAGACGATACGCATAGTGGCCGCAGGTCCAGCAATCGAAATTGCGCATATGGGTGCACAGGCAGGTTTTCTCCCAAACGGGCACGCGGCGCTCGCCCGGATGGGCCTCATGCGCTTTATGGTAAGCCTCGATATAGGAGCAGCTGCCCTTCGCATCCAGCAGATAGCCGTAAGCCTCGCAATTGGGCCGGATGCTGTCGCCAATCGCCGGACAGCCCTTGATCATCCGCATCGGATAGCCGGTGGGTGACAGCTGATTGACCTCGATATCGTCTTCGTCGGCCTTGAAATACTCCTGCTGCACCTTCTCCGGCAAGCCGCATTCGCGCGTCACCGTGAAACGGGTCGCCACTTGCACCGCGCCGGCGCCGGCTTCCAAGAAACCCGCAGCGTCGCTGCCAGTGAAAATGCCGCCGGCCGGAATCAGCGGGATATCCAGCTGCTCGGCTTTCAACCAGTCGCGGATTTCAGTAAAGATGCTTGCCAGATCGTACTCGGCCCAGTCCATGCCGAAACCGAGGTGGCCGCCGGCCAGCGGCCCTTCCACCACCACATAATCCGGCATCCGGCCGCAACGGCCGTTCTTTTTCAGGAACAACTGCAGGGCGCGCAGCGAGGACACGATGATGCCGAGCTTGGCATCGCGAAAACGCGGATGATCCTCGATCAGCGCGAACGAACCCAGGTGCAGGCCGGCCGCCAGCGTGATGCCGTCGATGCCGGCATCCAAGGCGGCGCGCATGCGTACCCGTAGCGTTTCCTTGGGCGCGTTCATGGTCAGCTTTTCCATGCAATTGATGAAGACCAAGCCATCGCCCTGCTTCTGCTGCATGGCGTTGCCGACGTGAAGCCGCGTGGCCTCTTCCAGCACGCCCAGATCAAACTGGACAACCGACTTATCCGGGTTGTCCACATTGAATTTGTACTTCGCCAGCTTGGTCTTGACGAACTTGGTGTCGAAACGGCGATCCGTCACCGTCGGCACCATCGCGTCGGATATATGGCCGACGCCACCAAGCCTGGCAGCTTCCAACGCCAACCGGGCAGTGGAAATGTCCACCCCCATGCCGCCGATCATGATCGGCACCAGTTGCTTGTTGCCCAGCTGCAGGCGAAAATCATCAACACACTTCATTTTGACGGCTCTCCCCTAAGTGCTGGGGCGGATTATCACCCGCAAAAAACGGAAAATCCACATTTTTAGAGTTTTTGCTCATAGCGCCCGACGTAGCCGGCCTATCCAGCCAACGTCTCTCTCACCAATATCCGCAGCGCCGGCAGCAACTCACTCTCAAACCAGGGATTTCTCCGTAGCCACAACTGATTGCGCGGACTGGGGTGCGGCAGCGGCACAACGGCAGGCCAGTATTCGCGCCAAGCCGCCACCGTCTCGGTCAGCGTTTTCTTGCGCTGCGGCAGATGATAGGCCTGGGCATACTCGCCCACGGCCAGCACCAGACTGACATCGCGCAGCAAAGGCAAGAGCCGCGGATGCCACAGCGCCCGGCACTCCGGCCTGGGCGGCAGGTCGCCGCTGCGCCCGGCGCCCGGGTAGCAAAAACCCATCGGCACAATGGCGAAGCAGCTTGCATCATAGAACTGCGCCGCATCCACACCCAACCAATCACGCAAACGCTCGCCGCTCGCATCCTGCCAGGGAATGCCGCTTTCGTGGACCTTGCGCCCCGGCGCCTGCCCCGCCAGCAAAATGCGGGAATTCGGCGCGGCCCGCAGCACCGGGCGCGGCCCGTGCGGCAAATGCGCCTCACAGTGCCGGCAAGCGGCGATATCCAGCAGCAGCGCCTCCACAGGCTCAGCCATGCCCATGACCCAGCGAAGCCGCCATCCCCATTCCCGCAAGCAATGCTTCCAAGCTCAACGCCTCGGCCGCATCCATTTCCATCAACACGCCGCATGCGCCGGCAAGCAGCGCCGAAGCGGCCAAAATCGGCGCCAAGCTCGCGCCGCCCGCCGCTACGGGCGCCACCAGCACAGGCAGATGCGTTTCGCGCCGCAAGCAGGCCAACTCGCCCACATCCAGGCCCGCCGCCTCGCCCTCGCTCCCGCAGTCACACAGGATGATTCTATGATTGCCGCCCACCGCCACATGCTCTGCCGCCAGCAGCCATTCGCCAAGCCTCACGCGATTATTCCGCTGCAAGATGACAGGTTTGTTGATGCGGCCGACTTCTCGCAACAATTCCACCTGATGCAGGCAATGCGGCGGCAATAGCAAGCCGCCCAGTTGCAATTCCAGATACACATCCAGCAAGCGCAAATCGCGCAGCTCCGCCACCGCCACCAGCCCATGCTCCGCCGCCACCTCGCTCAGGGTTTCCAGATCGGCCGCGCCCATGGGGCGGTAACGATATGGGTTGTCATGGCCGCTGCGGCCTGCGAATAACAAGCGGCCGCCCGCAGCCTTGATCCGGGCCGCGGCGGCGGTCAGCGCGTCGCGGTTCCAGTCATGGCCGCAACCGCCCAGCCAGGCCGGCGCGCCGCCGCCAAAGGCGACATCGCCGATGCGCACAATGCTGTCTTCAGGCTGCGCCTCGCGCGAAACGATGCGGTAATCGCTGACTACGCGCAAGGCGCGGGCAACGCCCGGCATCGATTCGAACCAGGCCGTCTCCAGACCGCGCTCCTGGCCCACCGCGCCGATCACGGTACGCTCGCTGCCGCGCGACACATGCGCCATCAAACCCTGCGCTTCGATGCGCGCCACCACGGCGGCAATCTCGGCATCCGTCGCAGAGCCATTCATTACGATGATCATTTCCGCACTCCACCATGATGCTGCCCGCCAGCATCCGCTCTATTGCGCCATTTGCGCACCACCCGCCGCACCAGCCTGGACAAGGCCGAAGGCTGGGATAGACGCTGCCGCAGCTTGAACAGGGCAACCCGGGCCCATCGCCACGGCAAGGACGCATGCAGACGCTCAAACACCCAGGCGCGGCAACGATGAAAACCATCATATAGCCGCACAAACCAAGGCACTTCCATCAAAGCCGGCCGCGTCAGCGTGAACAAGCGCGCCACCAGCGCGGTGCCGCCCAGCTTGGCCAGCAGAATCACCGCCAGCCCCAGCAGGGCATGCCCCTGCTCGATCAGGAACAGCGCCGCCAGCTTGACCGGCAACAGCGCCAGGGCCGGCGCCAAAAACAGCGCCAACGCCACCTTGGGCGAGCTGGCGGCGATGCGGCGCTCCAGCGCAGACAGCGGCGGCCACTTGGCAAACCAGGCCACCGCGCCGGCCAATTCGTCCCAGGCATACTCTTCAAACACGATAATGGCCGCCAGCAACAAGGCCAGCGGCCAGGCCAGGACGCGCCGACATCTCGGCCAAATGCCGGATTTGGACGACATCGACGAGGGCCTTGGCATCAGGTCTTGCTCAGGTCCAGCCACTTGGGCACCGGCTGCGGACGATACTCGCGCATCCAATCCAGCAGCGCCGGCAGGCTTTCGCTGCGCTGGAACAGGTTCAGGTTGCCGGCCGGCACGAAGCCCTCTTCAACAGCGCGATCGACCATCGCCTGCAGCGGCTTGAAGAAACCGCCGACATCCAGCATCCCCACCGGCTTGTTGTGCACCGACAGCTGCGCCCAGGTCAGGATCTCGAACAATTCGTCAAACGTGCCGAATCCGCCCGGCAAGGCGACGAACCCGTCGGACAGCTCGGCCATCAACGCCTTGCGCTGATGCATGGTTTCGGTGACATGCAGCTCGCTCAGCCCCAGGTGCGCCACTTCCTTCGCCTTCAGAAACTCGGGGATCACCCCCACCACGCGTCCGCCCGCGGCCAGCGCGGCATCCGCCGCCACGCCCATCAGGCCGATGTTGCCCGCGCCGTAGACCAGCGTGATGCCCTGCT
The DNA here is from genome assembly GCF_016428945.1 of Chromobacterium sp. ASV23. Taxonomy (NCBI): domain Bacteria; kingdom Pseudomonadati; phylum Pseudomonadota; class Betaproteobacteria; order Neisseriales; family Chromobacteriaceae; genus Chromobacterium; species Chromobacterium sp. ASV23. Next base: position 120,476 of record NZ_JAELTR010000001.1, on the reverse strand, counting down.
CTGCCAATGTGCGGCCGAATTCGCGCGCCGCTGCCTCGTATTCCGGCCTGGCGCCTTTGTTGGAGCCGCAAAACAAACAAATCGATTTCATCTTCTTTTTCTTCCCAAACTTCCAAAACAATAAGGGCCGGAAAACCGGCCCAGGATCACTCACAGCCCGTCACAGCACCGCCGACGGATAGGAGCCCAGAATCTTGACGTAGGATGTCCGCTCCTGCAGCCCCTTCAGCGCCTGCTGCACTTTCTTGTCCTGGCGATGGCCTTCCAGGTCGATGAAGAACACATAGTCCCACAACCCGGCGCGCGAGGGCCGCGACTCGAACTTGCTCATCGACACGCCATTGGCCGCAATCGGCTCCAGCAGGTAATGCACGGCGCCCGGACGATTCGGCGCGGACACCACGATGGACGTTTTGTCCTGCCCGGTGGCGCCGACATCCTGCAAGCCCAGCACCAGAAAACGCGTAGTGTTGTTAGGCTCGTCCTCGACGTTCTCCGCCAACTTAAGCAGGCCAAAGCGCTCGGCCGCGGCCTGGCCGGCTATCGCCGCCGCCGAGGCGTCTTCGGCCGCCATGCGCGCCGCCTCGGCATTGCTGGCCACGGACACGCGCTCCACGCTGGCCGGCAGATTCTTGTTCAGCCATTCATGGCACTGCGCCAGCGCCTGGGCGTGGGCATAGACGCGGCGGATGCCCTCCATGCCCTCGATGCCGCGCAGCAGATGATGATGGATGCGCAGCACCACCTCGCCGCAAATCTTCAACGGCGAACTGACCATCAGGTCCAGCGTGCGGCCGACCGCGCCTTCGGTGGAGTTCTCCACCGGCGCCACCACGTAATCCAGCGCGCGGGACTCCACCTGGCGGAAAGCCTCGTCTATCGAACTACAGGCCACGGTGCGGGCGGCATGGCCGAAGTGCTTGATGGTGGCCAGTTGGCTGAAGGTGCCTTCAGGCCCTAGATAGGCAATGGACAAGGGTTTTTCCAGCGCCAGGCACTCGGACATCACCTCGCGGAACAAGCGGGCGATCGACTCTCCCGGCAGCGGACCGGGGTTCAAGTCCTTCAGGCGGCGCAGCACCTGGGCTTCGCGCTCTGGGCGGTAAATCACGCCGCCGCCCTTGATCTCGCCGATTTCTCGGGCATGGTTGGCGCGCTGGTTGAGCAAGGTGAGAATTTCGACATCGATGGCGTCGATGGCGTCGCGGTGTTGCTTGAGCAGGTGTTCCATCGTCACGGGCAGGGATCTTTCATGCGGCTAATGGAGGAATAACCATAGTTTCCGCGAGAACCCTATCCATCGCAAGCCTTGCCGGTCGGGGCAAGCGCGCGCAACCAAACTAGAGCCAGCGAGGCGGCCAGAATCAGGATGCCGCCCAGCAGGCCGCGCAGCCCCAGCGACTCCCCAAGAAACAGCACGCCCAGCAGCACGGTCACCACCGGCTCCAGGGTCGACACCACCGAGGCCAAGGTCGGGCCAATGCGGATCAAGCCCGAGATGAAAGCCGCGATGGCGACAGCGGTGCCCAGCAAGGCCAGCGCAGTCACGGCCCCCCAGCCAGCCAGGGTATGCGGTAGCCGCAGCCCCTGGCCGATTGCCAAACTCGAGAAGATCGCTGCCGCCACCGACAATACTAGGGCGGAAGCGCAAACCGGATGGGCATCGGAACGAATACCGCCGCCCAGCAGGATATAGCCCGAATAACACAGCGCGGCGCCGAAGGCCAGAGCCAGTCCCCACGGGCTGCCAGACAAGCCGCCGCCTAGCATGAGCGCCAACCCGGCGCTCGCCAAGGCAATGGCAAACGCCTCCGCCCGGCCGAAACGATCCAGCCCCAGCAAGGCGCCGCCCAATGCCACCAGCGCGGGATAGCTGTACAGCACCAGCGCCACGGTGGCCGATGCGGCGTAATGCAGCGCGGAAAAATACGCCCAGGCCATGGCCGCATAGACCGCTCCCATCAAGCCATACGCCATCGCGGCTCGCCCGCTAGGCCAGCGCCATCCACGCCAGATGCCCCAGCCCGCCAAGACCAGCGCGGCAATGACAAAGCGGTAGGCCAACAGGCTGGCAGTATCGACACCATCGCCATAGGCCAGTTTCGCGAACAACGCCATCGAGCCAAAACCGCAAGCGGACAACAATACCAGCCAGATGCCAAGCCAATCGCCGGAACCGAACAGCTGCCTGGCTGAAACGCACCGCGTTTCAGCCATGGCGCAAACGCTCCACCAAGGCCAGGACATGCTCGGCCGTCTCTATCGGCCGCTCCAGCGGAAACAGGTGGCCGCCAGGGTGGGACTCCACCTCGATGCCGAAATGCCGGCGCATGTAATGGATGTCGGCAGCGCTCAGCACATCGGAATCCGCGCCGGCGATGAAGCCGGTCGGGACTTTCTGGCGGCCTTTGTGGCAGGGGAAATTGTGCGGCAGCGTGGCGTAGATATCATGCTCCACTCGCGGCCGGAATTTCAGCCTGCGTCCGCCCTGCCCGTCGTCCTGGGTGCCGAGTTCAGCGTAGTCGGCCAGACATTCGGGATCGAAACGCGCGAACATCGGCTTGCGCGCGAAATAATCATGCACCATGTCGACCGAAGCCCAGTTGTCGCGCCGCTTCAGGGTATTGCCGCCCGGCGTGACTTTCTGGATGAAACCCAGCCGCTTGGCTAGCCAGATGCCAAACGAACGACGCGGCCCCATCAATGGCGAATCGAGTATCACGATGGCGCGGAACAAATCCGGCCGCTTCCTGGCCGCGTAGAACATCAGGAAGCCGCCCAGCGAGTGGCCGACGCCGACCACCGGCCCGGCATAGCTGCGCTCGATGTGCCGTATGCTTTCGTCCACCAGATGCGGCCAGCAATCGGTGATGGGAAAGGCCGGATCATGGCCTATGGTGTCCAGGTAACCGACTTCATGCCGCTCAGCCATCTTGTTCAGCATCTTGCGATAGACCGAAGCTGGAAAACTATTGGCGTGGGCAAAATGTATGGTTTCTCGCATAACCCCTCATGCATAACGTCATTCTTATTTTTCATATCCGCTGCGCTGTCGGCGCGGGGTTCGGCCGGATATACTGGCAGCCGTCCGTCTGCTGGCGGAATGCGCGGTTTCGCATTTGCCGCGCCAGACAATTTGATGCATATTGCATCACACTGAGACAAAACGGAACCGCCCCGCGCCCGCCGCGTCTTACTTTCATCGCAACCCCAACCAGAGTCTGCAAGTGCAAGCATACCTCAACTCCATTCACCGCCTGGCATGGCAATGGCTGATGGCGTTCGTCGCCTGCCTCAGCATTGCGCTGCCTGCCCATGCGGTCAACCAAGACGACCTGCTTCCGCCCGAGAAGGCTTTCGCCGCCGAGGTCAGCCGCAGCGGCGACAAGCTGCAACTGACGCTGGACGTGGCGCCCGGCTACTACCTGTACCGCGACCGCATCGCCATCAGCACCACGCCGGCCGACCTGACCGGCAAGCCGACGCTGCCGACCGGCCAGGAAAAGAACGATCCTTACTTCGGCAAGCAGGTGATTTACCACGGCAAACAGCAGATCGTCATCCCGCTGAACGCCGGCGCGCCGGCCGACTTCCAGCTGAATGTCCGGCTGCAGGGCTGCGCGGAGGCCGGCGTCTGTTACCCGCCGTACACGCACAAGCTGAAGATCGGCGCCGTCAGCGGCGAGGCCGGCGGCAAAGCGAATTCCTGGCTCGGAGGCGCCGCCACCGCGGGAAAATCGCCGGCCGGTAACAGCGAGTTGGCGGCCAAGGGTTGGCTGACCACACTGGGCACTTTCTTGCTGGCGGGTCTGGGCATGGCGTTCACCGCCTGCATGTACCCGCTGCTGCCCATCGTTTCATCGCTGATTGCCGGCCAGGGCGCAACCCTCACCCGCGGCCGCGGATTCCTGCTGTCCCTGTTGTATGTGCAAGGCCTGGCGCTCACCTACACCGCCGTCGGCGTGGTGGCCGGCCTGACCGGCTCGCTGCTGACCGTGTGGCTGCAGCAGCCCGCGGTGGTGCTGACTGCGAGCGTGCTGATGGTGGTGTTCGCGCTGTCCATGTTTGATTTGTTCACCATCCAGTTGCCCAGCGCCCTGCAATCCAAGCTGGCCGACACCTCCAACCAGCTGTCCGGCGGCAAGGCCGTCACGGTATTCCTGATGGGCGCGCTATCGGCCCTGCTGGTGGGGCCCTGCGTCGCGCCGCCGCTGGCGCTGGCGCTAGGCTATATCGGCAGCACCGGCGACGCCGTGCTGGGCGGCGCGGCGCTGTATGCCATGGCGCTGGGCCTGGGGCTGCCGTTGATCGTCATCGGCACCTTTGGCGGCCATGTGCTGCCGCGCGCCGGCAACTGGATGAAGGCGGTGAAATCAGCCTTTGGCGTGGTCATGCTGGGCCTCGCCATCTGGCTGGCCACCCCCTTCCTGCCGGCCGCGCTGGTGATGTTGCTGTGGGCGGCGCTGCTGATAGGTTCGGCGGTGTTCCTTGGCGCATTCGACAGCCTGGCGACAAACGCCAAGGCCAGCGCCCGCCTGGGCAAGGCCCTGGGCTTGCTGCTGTTCCTGCTGGGCGGCGCCCAGCTGGTGGGCCTGCTGTCCGGCGCGGACAATCCGCGCTATCCCTTGAAGTTCATCGCCGCCAGCAGCGCCGAGGGCACCGCCAGCCATGCCTTCCAGGCCATCGGCTCCGCCTCTGAGCTCGATGCCAAGCTGGCCGAGGCCAAGGCTGCGGGCAAGCCGCTGCTGCTGGACTTCTACGCCGACTGGTGCGTCGCATGCAAGGAGATGGAAGCCGAGGTCTTTCCGCAGCCGCAGGTGGCCGCCAAGATGGGGCAATTCGTGCTGCTGCGCGCCGACGTCACGGCCAATAGCGCCGAACACCAGACGCTGCTGAAGCGTTTCGGCCTGTTCGGGCCACCCGGCATCATTCTGTTCGGCGCCGATGGCAAGGAGGCGCAACGCATCGTCGGGTTCACTCCGGCCGAGACGTTTGCCAGCCAGCTGGCTCAGGTGGCACACTAGCGCGAATTCAAGGCCGGCATGCCGCCGGCCTGTCCCGTTCCACCTTGCGGATACCACCATGCTGCCCATTCCCGGCCGATCCAGCCTCAGCATCCTCAACGTTTTCCAGATCGCCATCCTGGCCATGCTGGTCCTTGCCTGCATCAGGATACTGCAACCCTTCCTCGGCGCCCTCACCTGGGCCGCCATCATCGCCATTTCCGCCTGGCCGCTGTACAGCAGGCTCAAGATCCGGCTACGCGGCCGGCACAAGCTGGCGGCGTTGCTGATCGTGCTGGGGCTGTCCTGCGCCCTGGCCATCCCCATCGGCCTGATGGCGCTGACGCTGGCGGACACCCTGCCGCACCTGGCCAATCTGACTCATGAACTCGGCGATTTCCGCCTGCCCAACGCTCCGGCCTGGCTGACCAGCCTGCCGGTGATAGGCGAAAGCCTGAACAAGATGTGGCAAAGCACCCAGGCCGACCTGCCGGGCTTTTTCGAAAAGATTCGCCCCGCAGTCAACGAAACCGTGCTGTTCCTGCTGTCCGGCGGCGCCAACCTCGGATTGAGCCTGCTGGAAATCGTGCTGGCCATCGTGGTGGCAGGCCTGCTGCTGATCAACGGCGACAAGCTGTGGGAGCTGGTGGAGCGCATCGTCTTGAAGCTGGGCGGAGAAACCGCCGGGGAGTTGCCGGAAGTGATCGCCCGCACCATACGCAGCGTCACCACCGGCGTGGTGGGCACCGCGCTGGCGCAAACCGTGCTGTGCGTGATTGGCCTATTGATTGCCGGCGTGCCGGGCTCGCTGGTGCTGGGCTTCCTGTGTTTCATCATCGCGGTGGCGCAACTGCCGACGTTGATCGTCTGGCTGCCAGCCGCGGCATGGGTGTTCTACACCGGCCACACCGCGCTGGGCACCTTCCTGGTGGTGTGGGGCTTCCTGCTGATCAACACCATAGACAACATCCTGAAGCCGCTGCTGATCAGCCAGGGCGCGCAGATGCCGCTGTCGGTGATCTTCCTCGGCGTCATCGGCGGACTGATCGCCTGGGGCGTGATCGGCCTGTTCATCGGCCCGACGCTGCTGGCTGTGGGCCTGACCATGCTGCGGCATTGGCTGGAGCGGGACGAAGTGGAGGAAATGGCCGGCGAAGGCGAACAAGGCTGACCTGCCGTAGGTCGGATGCCCCGCTAGCGGGCGATCCGACATCATTGCCCTCCCGCCAGACCTGCGCGCACGCAAGGCGGAACGCCCGACATAGCCAGGCTTACTCCCTACGGCATCAATAATCCGGGCAAGACACTGTCCAGTCCTGCCCTTCCTCCACCGCCAAATGGCACGCCAGCCGCCATGGAGTGGGCTCGTTCCACTCGTCCTGCGTCGCCAGCACGGCGTCTATCACCCCGGCGCGCAGCAGCACATTGCGCTCCTTACGGCTAGGGCGCTGCGGCGTGGCCATGCCGGCCACGCGCACCTTGCAGGTCCCGCAGGTGCCCTGGCCGCAGCGCCAGTGCAGCGGCACATCTGCCAGGCGGGCGACATCTAGCAGATTGTCTCCCGCCATCGCCTCGCTCTCATTCAGCAGCATGCCGCCTTCGCTGACGAAGCGGATGCGCGTCATGCCAGTTCCATGTACGGCAGCTCATCGCCGGGCTGGATGCGCTGACCCGGCTGCACCCAAGCCAGGCCGTCGGCCCAAGCGCAAGACATCAGCACGCCGGAACCCTGCTGCGGATACAGTTGCAGCTCCCAGCCGCTCGCGCCCGCCACCTTGCGCACGCGCAGGAACTCGCTGCGCTTGGAATCGGGCCGGTCCCAGACAAAAGCCGCCGGGAAACGCGGCGCGAACGGCGCGCTCTCTATCAATCCCATTCGCTGCAGCAGAAATGGCCGCAGCAAGGTCTGCAGCGTCACATAGCCGGACACCGGATTGCCCGGCAAACCGATGAAATCCGCATCGCCCACCTTGCCGAAAGCCAGCGGCTTGCCGGGCTTGATCGCCAGCCGCCACAGCGTCAGTTCGCCCTCGGCCTCCACCGCCGCCTTGACGTGGTCCTCTTCGCCCACCGACACCCCGCCGCAGGTGACGATGACGTCGGCCACCGCCGCCGCGTCGCGCAGCAATTGCCGCGTCGGCTCCAAAGCGTCGCCGACATGGCCCAGGTCTATCACCTCGCAACCCAGCTTGTGCAAGGCCGGGATCAGCCAAAAACGGTTGGAATTGTAGATCTGTCCGGCGGCCAGCGGCTGGCCCGGCTCCACCAGCTCGTCGCCGGTGAAGAATACCGCGACGCGCAGCTGCGGACGCACCGGCAGCCGAGCCAGCCCTATCGAGGCGGCCAGACCCAGATCGGCCGGCGTCAGCCTACGGCCCGGCGCCAGGATGGTTTGCCCGGCGGCGATATCCTCGCCGCGGCGGCGGATATTCTGCCCGGCCTGCGGCGCGGCGCTGAAGGCAACCTGGCCATCCTCGCCCACCACGGCCTGTTCCTGCATGATGACGGCGTCGGCGCCGTCCGGGATCGGCGCGCCGGTGAAGATGCGGGCGACGCTGCCGGCCGCCAGCGCCTGCGGCGCGCTGCCGGCGGGAATCCGCTGCGACACCGGCAAGGGGCCGCCGCTCTCGGCGCAGCGCACGGCGTAACCGTCCATCGCGCTGTTGTCATGCGGCGGCACATCGATAGCGGCGGTAACCGGCTGAGCCAGCACGCGGCCGGCAGCCTGCAGCAGGGAAAGATTCTGGTGGGTGTTCAACGGCCTGGCGCGCTCCAGCAGCCAGGTCAGCGCCTCTTGATAGCTCAGCATCGTGTTTCCTGTTCTGTCCGGCGGCGAACCCCTTCCCGCCGCTCGCAGTTGGCATCATAGCATGCGCCGAGATGCAAAAAGCCCGCCGGCACAGGCCGGCGGGCTTGGCAATGCAAACGCGATGGCGGGATCAGCGCGATTTGACGAAGGGCACCCCGATGGCCTTGGGCGCCACTGCGCGGCCGACGAAGCCAGCCAGCAGCAACACGGTCAGCACATACGGAATCACCGCGATGGCCTGCGACGGGATCTGCCCGATCACCGGCAGCGCCACGCCTTCCAGACGGATCTGGATCGCGTCGGCGAAGGCGAACAGCAGGCAGCCGATCACCGCCGGCACCGGACGCCACTTGCCGAAAATCAGCGCCGCCAGCGCCAGGAAGCCCTTGCCGGCGGTCATTTCCTTGATGAAGCTGCCAGTCTGGTACACCGACAGATAGGTGCCGGCCATGCCGCACAGCACGCCGCCCCAGAGCAAGGCGGTGTAGCGCACCTTGGCCACAGAGATGCCCGCGGTATCGGCGGCATGGGGGTTCTCGCCCACCGCGCGCAGACGCAGGCCGAAGCGAGTCTTGTACAGCACCCAGGCCACCAGCGGAATCACTATGAACACGGTGATGTAAACCAGGATGGAATGGCCGGACAGCAGCTTGCTGTAGACCAGGCCCAGCACCGGCACGTCGCGCAGGGCATCGGCGAACGGCAGCACAATCTCGTGAAAGCGGGCGTCCTCCGGCAGCTGCGGCGAGTTGCCGCCCTGCTGGAACCAGGCCAGGCCCAGCACCGGCGTGATGCCGGAGGCCACGGTGTTGATGGCCATGCCGGAGATCAGCTGGTTGCCGTTATAGGTGACGGAAACGAAGGCATGCACCATGGCCATCGACACCGCGGCCATGATGCCGGCCAGCAGGCCCAGCCACGGACTATGGGTGAGGTAGGCCGCGGCGGCGGAAGCGAAGGCCGCCACCAGCATCTTGCCTTCCAGGCTGATGTCCACCACACCGGAGCGCTCGGAGAACATGCCGGCCAGCGCGGCCAGCACCAGCGGCGTGGCCACGCGCACGGTGGAATCGAGAAGACTGAAGAACATTTCCATATTACTTGTCCTTGCGCTTGAACAGGCCGGCGATGAACGGCTCGAACAGGTTTTCCAGCGCGCCGCAGAACAGGATGATCAGGCCCTGGATGAACAGGATCATTTCGCGCGTGATCAGCGGCTTTTCAAACGACAGATCGGAACCACCCTGGGTCAGCGCGCCGAACAACAGAGCGGACAGCACGATGCCCACCGGGTGGTTGCGTCCCATCAGCGCCACGGCGATGCCGACGAAGCCGACGCCGTTGGTGAACAGCACGTTCATGCGGTGCGAGGAGCCCAACAGATCATTGACCGAAGCCAGGCCGGACAAAGCGCCGGACACGCACATGGCGATGATGATGACGGCGCTGACGCTGATGCCGGCGTAACGCGCGGCGTGGTCGTTGGTGCCGACCGTGCGCAGCGTGAAGCCCCAGCGGCTGTGCCATACGATCAGGTAGAACAGCACGCAGGCCAGCAAGGCGAACACGAAACTCAGGTTCAGCGGCGAGTTCGGCATGCCCGGAATCAGCAGATGCATCTGCGGAATCCAGCCGGTTTCCGAGAACATGCGGGTAGTCGGGTTTTGCGAGCCGGCTTCGATCAACTGGTGGCTGATCAGGTACAACATCAGCGAGTAGGCGATGAAGTTGAACATGATCGTGGTCACCACGATATGGCTGCCGCGCTTGGCCTGCAGGTAGGCCGGGATATAGGCCCAGGCCGCGCCGAAGCCCATCGCCGCCAATACCGCCAGCGGGATCAGCACATAGGACGGCAGCGTGTGGTCAAACCCCAGCATCACCAGCGTGACGCCGAGGCCGGCCAGATAGGCCTGGCCTTCGCCGCCGATATTGAACAGCCCGGCATGGAAGGCCGTGGCCACCGCCAGGCCGGCGAAGATATAGCTGGTGGTGTAGAACAGCGTGTAGCCTATGCCCTCGCCGTAGCCGAAAGCGCCGTTGACCAGCAGCTTCAGGCATTCCCACGGATTCTCGCCGATCATCCAGGTGACGAAGCCCGTCACCAGCAAGGCCGCCAGCAGGTTCAGCACCGGCAGCACGGTAAGCTGCGCCCAGCGCGGCAAAGTGGAAGGTTGTCCGAATTTCAATGTTTGTGCCCTCCCATCAGCAGGCCGAGGGAAATAGTGTCGGCGTCCTTGGCCGCCACTTCGCCGGTGATCTGGCCGCCGGCCATCACCAGGATGCGGTCTGCCAGCGCCAGGATTTCTTCCAGTTCCACCGACACCAGCAAGATGGCCTTGCCTTCGTCGCGCAGCTCAACCAGCCGCTTATGGATGAATTCGATCGCGCCGATATCGACACCGCGCGTCGGCTGGCCGATCAACAGCAAGTCAGGATTGGCGTGGATCTCGCGCGCCAACACCACCTTCTGCTGATTGCCGCCGGACAAGAGGCCCACCCGCAACAGCGGATTGCCCGGGCGGATATCGAACTGGGAGATGAAGTCGCGCGTGCGCTCCACCAGTTTCTTGCGCGAATACAGGAAACCGCTGCGCAGCGATTTGTCGTTCTGGTAGCCCAGAATGGCGTTTTCAAATGTGGAGAACGCCTTGACCAAGCCTTCGCGCGAACGGTCTTCCGGAATATGGCCGATGCCGCGCTCGCGGTAGACGGCTGCGCGCGGCTTGCGCTTGCACGGCAGCTTCAGCAGGTCCTCGCCCTTGTAGGCGATGCTGCCCGCGGTCGGCGCTTGCATGCCGGCCAGCACTTCCAGCAGTTCGGACTGGCCGTTGCCGGACACGCCGGCGATGCCGACGATCTCGCCGGCCTTGACCTGGAAGTTCAGGTTGTCCAGCAGCTTGACCTGGCGCTCGTCGGTCAGGCACAGGCCCTTGACGTCCAGCACCACGGCGCCGGGCGCGCGCTCGGCCTTGTCCACTTTCAGCGACACCTTGCGGCCCACCATCAGGTCGGCCAGCTTTTCCTTGTCCACATCGCAGGTGCGCACATTACCCACCACCGTGCCGGCGCGCATCACACTGACGTTGTCGGTGCTGTCCATCACTTCGCGCAGCTTGTGGGTGATCAGGATCACCGTCTTGCCCTGCGCTTTCAGCGAACGCAGGATGTGGAACAGATGGTCGGCCTCCTGCGGCGTCAGCACGGCAGTCGGCTCGTCCAGGATCAGTACGTCGGCGCCGCGATACAGCGCCTTGAGGATTTCCACCCGCTGCTGCAGACCAACGCCCAGTTCCCCAACCAGCGCGTCCGGATCCACTTCCAGCGAGTAGTTCTTGTTCAGTTCCTTCAAATGCTCGCGGGCCTGGTCCATCCCGCCCTTGAGCAAGCGGCCGCCTTCAGCGCCCAGCACGATGTTTTCCAGCACAGTGAAGGTATCCACCAGCATGAAGTGCTGATGCACCATGCCTATCCCCAGACGGATCGCTTCCTGGCTGTTACGGATGCGCACATCCTGGCCATTGACGCGGATGGAACCGCTGTCGGCCTGATAATAGCCGTACAGAATGCTCATCAACGTGGACTTGCCGGCGCCGTTCTCGCCGATGATGCCGTGAATGCTGCCCTTGGGCACGCTCATCGTCACATCACGGTTGGCCTGGACGGCGCCAAAGCTCTTGTTGATGCCTGTCAGCTCAATGGCAAACTCGGTCATGCTTTGTTTGTTCCCGATCTTCGTTTATATCCCCATCGCCGGCGCCAACAGCAAACAGCCGCGATGAACGAGTCACCGCGGCTGCGCCCCCGACCGGTCGGGGAGAGGGCTGCTCCGCTTATTGCACCGGGCAGCTATTGTTGGCGCGGTAATCCACTACCTTGATCTTGCCGCTGATGATTTCAGCCTTGGCCTCAGCGATCTTCTTTTCCATCTCAGGCGTGACTTGCGGGCGGTTGTACTTGTCCAGCGCCCAATCCACTGCCTGGTCCTTCAGGCCCAGCACCTTCACGCCGGACTTCCAGGAGCCATCCTTGGCTTCCTTGAAAGTGTTGTAGACGGCTACGTCCACTTTTTTCACCATCGAAGTCAGGACCGAGCCCGGGAACAGATAGTTCTGGTTGCTATCCACGCCGATGGAGTACTTGCCGGCGTTCTTGGCGGCCTGCAGCACGCCCATGCCGGTGCCGCCGGCGGCGACGAAGATCACGTCGGCGCCGCGGTCAAACTGGCTCTTGGCCAGCTCGGTGCCGCGAGCCGGATCGTTGAAGGCTTGCGGCGTGGTGCCGGTCATGTTCTGCAGCACGGTGACGTTCTTGTTGGCGTACTTGGCGCCCTGGGCATAGCCGCAACCGAAGGCGCGGATCATCGGGATGTCCATGCCGCCGATGTAACCCACCTTGCCGGTCTTGGACTTCAGCGCGGCGGCCATGCCCACCAGGAAGGAACCTTCCTGCTCCTTGAACACGATGCTCTGCACGTTCGGGCCCTTGGCCACGGCGTCGATCAGGGTGAACTTGACCTTGGGGAATTCCTTGGCCACGGTTTCCACGGCCTGGGCGAAGTTGAAGCCCACGGCGACGACGATGTCGGTATCGCGGCTGGCCATCTTGCGCAGCAGCTGTTCCTTCTGCGCGTCGGAAGAAATCTGACCGTCGCGGTAGTTGACCTTGAAGTCCTTCTTGAAACGCTCGGCGCCGTTGTAAGCGGCTTCGCTGAAGCTCTTGTCAAACTTGCCGGCCTGATCGTAGATCACGGCGGGGGTGAAGTCCTTGGCGCAAGCGGCGGCGGACAGAACCGCGGCAGCCACTGCGAAGCTGATTCGTTTCAGTTGGATGGTCATCTCTATAACTCTTGGCTTGAGTTGGTCAACGCGCGCATGGCCCCATGCAGGCGCGGCGAGTGCAACAGTGACTGGACTTGAATGGTGACAGCTGAAATTGCAGACGGCATGTAACCTGCCAACTACAACCTCAGCTGTGCCGAAGCGGCCTGAACCGCTCCTTGCGCAATGCAAAAACCGGCTGCAGACACCACTTTGTCGTTCTTCTGAGCGCGGCGAATTGTAATGACCGTTAACCGGGCTGTAAACATTTTCCTCTCGACTTTGAAATACCGTGTCGCAAACATTTCTCTACGTAAAGAATCCTGATTTGGCGCAAGCCGCGTCAAATCAGGATTTATTCCAAAGTCATGGCTTCTCATATTGATTTTTCATGCTCAAATTGATTCAACACAAAGCAATTCGTCTATATCCAAAGCACCGTGCAAGCCCTAAAATCGCCGCCTGGACAAAACCGTCATTTCCATGCTGCCAATACTGTATCGAGACGATCTGCTGATCGCCATCCACAAGCCGGCCAATCTGCTGGTGCATCGCACCGTGCTGGACCGCCACGAAACCCGCTTCGCCGTTCAACTGCTGCGCGACCAGATAGGCCAGCGCGTCTATCCGGTGCACCGGCTGGACAAGGGCACCTCCGGCGTCCTGCTGTTCGCGCTGGACAAGGACGCCGGCCGCGAGCTGTCGTGGCAGTTCGAGCGCCAGCAGGTGCAGAAGCGCTATCTCGCCGTGGTGCGCGGCCACCCCGACGCCGAAGGGCTGATCGACTACCCATTGAGCCGCCGGCCGGACGATCTGGAATGGATAGGCGAAAAGGTGGAAACCGCGCCGCAAGCGGCGCAAACCCGCTACCGCACGCTAGCCACAGTGGAACTGCCCATCATGGTGGAACGCTACCCCAGCAGCCGCTACGCCTTGCTGGAGCTGGAGCCGCTGACCGGCCGCCGCCATCAGCTGCGCCGCCATCTGAAGCATATCGCCCACCCCATCATCGGCGACTCCACCTACGGCAAAGGCCGCCACAACCGCATGTTCGCCGACGAGCTGGATTGCCGCCGCATGCTGCTGGCCTGCCTGGAAATGGAGCTGGCCCACCCCGTCAGCGGCGCGCCGCTGCGCATCGCCTGCCCGCTGGAGTCAGCCTTCTCCGCGCTGATCGAGCGCCTGGGCTGGAGCGCCGCCGCCCAGGCCGCCGGCATTGAATTAACCATCTGAAAGAACAAGACAAATGCTCAGCTACCGCCACGCCTTCCACGCCGGCAACCACGCCGACGTGCTCAAGCACCTGATCGAGATCGAACTGCTGAATTACCTGGGCCAGAAGGACAAGCCCTACTGGTATATCGACACCCACGCCGGCGCCGGCGCCTACTCTCTGACCGAGGGTTACGCCACCAAGAACGCCGAGTTCGAAACCGGCATCGCCCGCCTGTGGCAGCGCGACGACCTGCCCGAAGCCGTGCGCAACTACGTGGAAGTGGTCAAGCGGATGAACCCCGACGGCGAGCTGAAGTTCTACCCCGGCTCGCCTTGGTGCGCGGCCGACGTGATGCCGGAGAGCGACAAGCTGCGCCTGTTCGAGCTGCACCCCAGCGACGCCCAGATCCTGCAGGAGAACTTCGCCGGCAGCGGCCGCCGGGTGCAGATCCAGCAAGCCAACGGCTTTGACGGCATCAAGGCCGTCCTGCCGCCGCCGCCGCGCCGCGCGCTGGTGCTGATCGACCCGCCGTACGAAGACAAACGCGATTATCAAAATGTGGAAACCGCGCTCAAGGAAGGGCTGAAACGCTTCGCCACCGGCGTCTACGCCGTGTGGTATCCCTGCCTGCAGCGCGTGGAAATGAAGGAAATGCTGCCGGCGCTGAAAAAGCTGCCGGCCAAGAACTGGCTGCGCGCCGAATTGCATGTGCAAGCCCCGTCGGCCGACGGCTTCGGCATGCACGGCAGCGGCATGTTCATCCTCAACGCGCCGTGGACGCTGCCGCAAACCTTGAACGAAGTGCTGCCTTACCTGGTGCAACACCTGGGCCAGGACGCCAAGGCTAAATTTGTGCTGGAAACCGGCGGCGATCTATAAAAACCGCTAGCCAACCCCAAACGCGCCAAGGGCGCGTTTTTTCATGAGCAGAATCTTCAGTTAAAGTTTCTTTAAATGAAACAAAACTACATGACAAAAAGCTACGCATATGCATAATGCCGTTTGCATTGCAATGAAAATCCCTACCGCCCTATTCGCAAAATTACGTCAAATCGGTCGACTCATGACCTGGTCATGACACTATCTGCCAGCGCCAGCCCACTTCGCTTCTCTCACCCCTACGAATCGTTTCATCATTCGCCAGCCCCGCACTCCAATACCGCGCCCAATATCGGCATGAACACGCCCGCTCAGATCGCCAGCATCGTCTCGGACCTCACAAGCACGGCGCGTCATGGTATGCTGCGCGCCCCGGCACTCGCACTCCCGACCATCAGCATGGCCAAACTGTTTTTTCGATACGCCGCGATGAATAGCGGCAAAAGCACGCAGCTGCTGCAGATCGCCAACAACTACGAAACCATGGGCAAAGCGGTGACGCTGTACACTAGCGCCATCGATGACCGCTACGGCGTGGGCATGGTTACCTCGCGGCTGAATATCCAGCGCGAGGCCAACACCTTCGACGCCGGATTCGACTTCCTGGCGCAGGACTATGGCGACACGGCCTGCATCCTGGTGGACGAAGCGCAGTTCATGACGCCTGAGCAGGCGCAGCAACTGCACCGCTTGGCCCACACCCGCCACATTCCGGTGATCTGCTTTGGACTGCGCACCGACTTCCGCGGCCACCCTTTCCCCGGCTCCGCCTGGCTGTTGTCGCTGGCGGAAGACGTGGAAGAGATCAAGACCATCTGCCAATGCGGCCGCAAGGCGACGATGCACATCCGTATCGATGGCCAAGGCCATCGGGTAAAAGAAGGCCCGCAAGTGGAAATCGGCGATGAGGCGCGCTACCGCGCCGTATGCGGCCAATGCTTCCATCGCGATTGACCCGCCCGCGCGGCAGCCTCGCCTCGGGCCGGCCATGCCGGCCCGTTTTCACTCCGCCACGACGTAAGCCCGCAGCCGATGCCCATCCGGGTCCAAGGCCACAAAAGTGCGGCCGAAGTCCATATCGGTCATAGGCTGCAAAATGGGCAAACCCAAGGCTTGCCAACGCGCCAGCCCCGCATCCAGCGCGGCGACATCCTCGAACTGAACAATCAATTCCCCGCCGCCGCCCAAGACCTCGGCGCCCGGCTCCACCGTATGGCGCGACCACAAGCCCAAACGCATGCCGGATGCAAACTTGAACATCGCAAAGGTGGGCGACTCCTCAATCGGCTGCAGATCAAACAACTGCGAATAGAAACGGGCGCTGCGCGCCGGCTGGTCCACATACAGGATCACAAAATTGGGGTGTTGCATGGCGATTCTCCTTGGCTGAGCACCGGTCTCGTCCCGGCATGGCTTCATGCTAAGCCATGGCACTGTCAAATTTTGTCAGTAGTGCGTACAATTTAAATATGACAATATACTTTCACTTCTGACACTTTCCGCAGCTCACCAACCATGCCAAACCTATCTGTTGATTTCCTTCCGTCCAGCCCATGCGACTCACCGCCAACCCAATTGGCATCCGGAACAGCGCCAGATATCACCATCCGCCACGCAGATGAAAGCGACCAGGCCCACATCGCTGGCTTTGACGAAATGGGCGGCAACCGCCAACAAGAAATCGCCAGTGGCTGCTGCCTGGTGGCGGAACAACATGATCAAGTCGTGGCCTATGCCAGCTATCAGCCCGCCGGACTGCTGGGCCAGCCGCTGCTGACCTATCTTTGCGTCGCGCCCGCCATGCGCGGACAAGGCATAGCCAAGCAACTGGTGGAAACGATACAGGGGCAGGCCAGAGGGCGCATGCTGCTTTCCTCCACCGAAGACTGGTGCCTCGCCAGCCAGAAAATCTTCACGGGCTTGGGCTGGCGCAAGATCGGCGAGCTGGCCGGCGTCAACAAGGACGGTTCGACTGAATACTTCTACGCCGTCGATTTAAACCACTAGGGAGAATGGCGTGTCCGCACCAATCAACAGGAGAAACCATCATGTTATTTGCTGAAATGCCGGTTCTCGACCACTCACAAGCCATCCTCCGCCCGCTGCGTCAGGACGATATCGAACCCTGGTTCGACTATCTGACGCAGGAAGCTGTCTACCAGCACACCAGCTGGAATGTGCAGTCGCCTGCCGAGCTGGAGCACTACGCCAGGCAAACAGAGCATTTCACCGATAGCAGCGCCCTGCGGTTCGCCATCGCCGACCGTGACAGCGACCGCCTGCTCGGCACCGCCGGCTTCCATACCGTCACGCCCGTCAATGCCAGCGCGGAATTGGCGTATGATCTCTCCCCCGCCGCCTGGGGACGGGGCCTGGCCGCTGCAGCCTGCGCCAGTTTGCTGCGATGGGGACACCGCCACGTCGGCCTCGTCCGCATCCAGGCCACGGTATTGCCAGCCAACCAACGCTCCATCCAGGTGCTGGAGCGCAATGGCTTCGAGCGCGAAGGGCTGCTGCGCAGCTATCGCAAGGTGCGCGGCCTATCGCGCGACTTCTGGATGTACAGCCATATACAGGAGAAATAGATGATCCAACTGGCCGCGAAAGACCAGGAAATAGAACGCTGCTTCGCCGTGATGCGCCAGTTGCGGCCGCATCTGCAGGCGGAAGACTTTGTCGCTGTCGTGCGCGCGCAGATGGCGGAGGGCTACCAGCTGGCTTATCTGCTGAATGGCGATGCCGTAGCCTGTGTGGCGGGCTTCCGCATCCAGCGTACGCTGGTGGCCGGCAAAAGCCTGTACGTTGACGACCTGGCCACCGACGACGGCGCGCGCTCCCATGGCCACGGCGCGGCGATGATGGTCTGGCTGCGCCAGCTGGCCAAGGATCAGGGCTGCAGCGAAATCCATCTGGACTCCGGCGTGCAGCGCCACCGCGCCCATCGTTTCTATCTGAACCGCAGGATGGACATAGTGGCCTTCCACTTCTCGGAAAGCCTGCGACATGATTGAGATCGTGCCGCATCAACCCCGCTGGGCCGCGGAGTTCCAAACCATCGCCAGCCAACTTCGCGCCGCGCTGGGCGAGCTGGCGCTGCGCATCGACCATATCGGCTCCACTGCCGTGCCCGGCCTGGCGGCAAAAGACGTGATCGACGCGCAGATCACGGTGGCGGAATTGGACGAAAACATGGCCAACCGCCTGAGCGCAGCCGGCTTTGAGCGCAAGCCGTTCAACCGCGACCATCTGCCGCCAGGCAGCGACGACGCGCCGGAGCAATGGTCAAAATTCTTTTTCCGCGAACCCGCGGGCCAACGCCGCGCCCATATCCATGTGCGCCGCGCCGGCAGCGCCAACCAGCGCTACGCCCTGCTGTTCCGCGACTACCTGCGCGCGCAGCCGGCCATGGCGGCCGCCTATGGGGAACTGAAGCGCAGGCTGGCAAACAGCCTGGCGGACTGGGAAACCTATCCCGACGTCAAGGATCCCGCGGTGGACTTGATCTACCTGGCGGCGGAACAATGGGCAGAGCGAAGCGGCTGGCGGCAGGGCTAACACGGCTACTGACAGAAACTGACCGCGCCATGGATTACATTCCGGACACCCGCAAGGCCAGCACAGCCCCGGGCCATCCAAAACTTGACAAGGACAATTCTGTGACGCGCGCCATCACCATCCTCACCGAGCACTTTTCCGACTGGGAAACAGCCCTGATCAACTCCTCGCTGCGCTTTTATTATGGCTGCGAGGTGCGCTTTGCCACACCCGGCGGCACGCCCGTCACCTCCTCCGGCGGGCTGATGGTAACCCCGCATCTGGCCATTGAGTCCATTCAACTCGATGAGCTAGACCTGCTCATCGTATGCGGCGGCACCATCTGGCAAACCGATCAAGCGCCGGACCTGACTGCCTTGCTTGCCGCCGCCCATGCCCAAAACATTGTGGTTGCCGGCATTTGCGACGGCACCCGCGTGCTTGCGCAAGCCGGCGTGTTGGACAAGGTCCGCCACACTTCGAACTCCGCGGACAACTTGTCTGCGCTTGCGTACGCGGGCGCCGCTTACTATCAGGATGTGCCTTACGCAGTTGCCGACCAAGGCGTGGTCACGGCTCCCGGCACCGCGCCGGTGAGTTTCATGGCTGAAATTCTCAATACGCTGGGCTTCGGCGGCGCCGACCTGGATGCCTACCTGGCCATGCACGCCGCCGAGCATCGCAAGCCGGCTTAAAAGCCGCCAACCGCCCCCTGATCCTAGGTTGCGCCTCCTTGTCGCGCGCCTTGGCTCAGGGTCTCTGCGTGGGCCGCGCTAGGTTGACATGTCGTCAAACCGCATCGGCGGCTATTCCCAAGCGCTGCCGCCATTCTCTTAACAAGGCCTGGCGGCGGCGCGGGTAGCGTTCATTCAGGCTTTCGCACTGTTGAATCCGGTCGCAGCGGAAATGGCGGAAGTCCTGCCGCAGCTCGCACCATGCCGCCAGCACCTGCACTTTTTCAAAGAAGCCGACGGCGAATGGCCACACGATCCGTTGGCTATCGTCTCCCTTGATGTCGCGATAACACAAAGCCAGCTTGCGCTGCTGGCGAATGGCGTCGCGCAACGCGGCCATGTCCACGGCCATCAGCGGCCCCTCCACCGGCACGACCAGCAAGGTCTCATCCTCCAGCCGCCGCCGCAGATCGTCCGGCAGCACCGCCGCCACCTTGGCCAGCGCATTGCCGGCGGCGTTGGCCAGACGCGGATCGCCCCGCTTTTCCACCCAGCGCATGCCCAGCACCAGCGCCTCGATCTCTTCCTCGGCAAACATCAGCGGCGGCAGCAGGAAGCCCGGCCGCAACTGGTAGCCCATGCCCGGCTCGCCGGCGATATCCGCACCCTGCAGCTGCAGGCTGGCGATATCGCGATAGACGGTACGCACGCTGACGCCGAGCTGGTCGGCCAGCGCCTGCGCGGTTACCGGCAGGCGATAGCGCCGCAGCAGCTGCAGCAAGTCCAACAGTCGTTCGGAACGCGCCATGGCTCAGCTTATCGCAGGGTAACCGTTGGTTCCGTCCGGCCATGGCGTCAACACCTCATAGCCATGATCGGTAACCGCCACCATATGCTCCCACTGGGCGGACCACGAGCCATCCTGCGTCACCACCGTCCAGCCGTCGCCCAGCTGGCGAGTGGACGCCTGGCCGGCGTTGATCATCGGCTCGATGGTGAACACCATGCCTGGCTTCAGTTTCATGCCGATGCCCGGACGGCCGTAATGCAGCACCTCCGGTTCCTCGTGATACACCTTGCCGATGCCGTGGCCGCAATATTCGCGCACCACGCTGAAGCCGGCGCCCTCGGTCAGGGTCTGGATGGCGTGTCCGATGTCGCCGAGCGAAGCGCCCGGGCGCACCGCGCGGATGCCGGCGCGCATCGCGTCATAGCAGGTCTCCACCAGACGCTTCGCTTCCGGACTGGGCGTGCCGACATAGAACATCCGGCTGCTGTCGCCATGCCAGCCGTTCTTGATCACCGCCACGTCGATATTGATGATGTCGCCGTCGCGCAAAATCTGCTTGGGCGATGGAATGCCATGGCACACCACCTGGTTGACCGAGGCGCAGATGGTCTTGGGATAGCCGTAGTAGCCCACATTGGCCGGTTTGGCGCGCTGCACCTTAACGATGTGCTCATGGCAACGCGCATCCAGCTCCTCAGTGCTGACGCCGGGCTTCACATGCTCGCCTATCATGGCCAACAGCTCCGCCACCAGCTTGCCCGCCTCGCGCGCCTTGGCCACCTCGGCTGGGGACTTGATCACCACACGGCTCATCGCGCCACCTCCTCGCCCTGCCGCGGCAGGTCCAGCCCGGCGCCGCCTTGGCTGGCGCGCAGCAACAGCTGGCAGATCTCGCTGTAGCGCAAATCCGGATGCAGCTCCGCCAGCATGCCGATGCGCAGCCAGTGCTCGGCCTGGGAATTGATGGAGCGGCTCAGCGCCTCGCTGGCGGTACGCAGATTGTCATGCATCTGCTCGGAAATTTTGACGATGCCCATGGCTCGCCTCCAGTAAGCAAACAATATATGAAACGTATATTAATAATCGCATGACGCCCTGACAAGCGCGGATACCGATGGGCTATGGGTCAAAATATTAGAAATACTACTTATTTATATTAAATATATAAATTATATCAATACATGATCAATGATAAGCTTTGACCATCATCAAGGCGCAATCGTCAGCATCATCGGCAAAAGTGCAGCAAATTCAGCTTAAATCAAGGAAAAATGTACTTTGAAGCGTACTTGCTACCTCACGCCCCATTCTGACGCCGCGCCCAGCCAAGGAGTACGAAAATGAAAATCCGCATGCTCGTTGCGTCGCTCAGCCTGGCCTGCGCGGCCGCCGCGGCGGCCGCCAGCCCAACCCAATGTGAAAACAAGCGTTACACGCTACAGCTGTTGGGGTCTGGCGGCCCCATTTCCGACGATGACAGAGCCTCATCCGCCTCGCTGATCTGGTGGAAGAACAAGCCGGTGGCGCTGATCGATGCCGGCGGCGGAGCCTACCTCCGCTTTGGCCAATCCGGCGCCCGGCTTGAGGATGTCAGCTTCATCGGCCTGACCCATTTCCACACCGACCATGTCACCGACCTGCCGGCCTTGCTGAAGGGCAGCTATTTTTTCCGCGCGCCGCACCAGATTGATATCGCGGGCCCAACCGGCGGCGCGGGCTTCCCCAGTCTGAGCGGTTTCATGCATGCCCAGTTCAATGCCAAAAACGGCGCCTACGCCTACCTGTCCGGAATCTATTCCGGCAACGGAGACATTCCGCTGAAAGTGAAACTCGCCGATGTGGATTACCACAAGGCAATGCCCACCAAGGTATACGACAAAGACGGCATCACCATCAGCGCGCTTGGCATTCCTCACGGCAAGGTGCCGGCGCTCGCGTATCGCATCGATACGCCCGACGGCCGCATCGTGATCTCCGCCGATCAGAACGGCAGCAATCCCAACTTCCTCGAATTCGCCAAAAACGCTGACATCCTGGTGATGCCGCTGGCCATCGATGAACAGGCCGATCCGGCCTCGGCTTTCCTGCACGCCAAACCGTCCGCCATCGGCCGCATCGCCGCAGCGGTAAAACCCAAACAGCTGGTGCTGAACCACTTCATGGGCAAGAGCCTGCGGGTGAAGGATCAATCCATCCGGATCATTCGGAAACTCTACTCCGGCCCGATATACGCCAGCCGCGACCTGTCGTGCTTCCCAGTGCGCTGACTTCCAAAAACCTGAATTCCGTGAGGCCCAATATGAAAAACCAGATCATTCTTTCCATTACCATGACATCGCTGATCGGCCTGAACGCCGAGCCTGTGCTGGCCGAGCCTTCTCAGCCCGCAAAAACGGTGCAAAGCGAAAGCGGCAACGGCGGCAAATGCGCCAGCGGCAAATGCGGCACGGTGAAAATGTACGAGAAGGCCGACATCCAGCACGACCCGCAAGACCAGCTGGTACGCGCCCGCGATGGCAAATGCGGCAAGACCGGACAAGGCATACAACCTGTTCCGCCCCGCTGCAAGATGGTGGAGGGGGTATGCGGTCAATAAGCCCCACAGCCATCGGCGTCGGGCTGCGCGCAGAGCACGCGCAATGGCTGGCCGATCAAGATCCGCAGCCTGGCATCGACTTTCTGGAACTGACGGTGGAAAACTGGCTGGACGTCGGCGGCCGCAAACGCGAGCAGCTTGAGCGGCTATCGGGGAAGTACCCGCTGGTCGCCCATGGCCTCAGCCTGTCGATAGGCGACACGCTGCCGCTGGATACGGACTTCCTGGCGCGGGTGAAGCGCTTTCTCGATCGTTACCGGATAGACATCTACAGCGACCACCTGAGCTACTCCCGCGACCGGCAGGGCTATTTGTACGATCTGCTGCCCATACCGCGCTGCGAGGACATGGCGGACCGCATCGCGGCCAAGATCAAACAGGCGCAGGACATTCTGCAGCGGCCGCTGGTGCTGGAAAACATCAGCTACTACCACTGCCATGCCGGGCAAATGGACGAGGCCGGCTTCATCCAACGCGTCCTCGAGCAAAGCGGCTGCCAGATGCTGCTGGACATCAATAATGTCTACGTCAACGCCGCCAATCATGGCTACGACCCGCAAGGCTTTATCGCCAGCCTGCCGTCGCCGGCCATCCGCTACTTCCATATCGCCGGCCACTGGCGCAGCAACGATGGCGTGCTGATCGATACCCACGGCGCAGCGGTATGCGGCGAGGTGCTTGAACTGGCGCGACAGACCGTAGCCCTGCACGGCCCGCGGCCACTGGTGCTGGAACGGGACAACCACATTCCCGGCTGGCCTGAGCTGCGAGACGAAGCGATCGGGCTGCGCAAACGGATAGGCCAGCCGGCGCCCCAGGCCGCCTGAGCAGAAAGGATATGTCATGAACGCCCATTCAACGCTGGAGGCGGGCCGGCGCTTCAACCGACTGCTGCGCGCTCCCCAAACCGATGCCGGCGAGCTCACGCCGGCCATCAAGCTGTACCGGGATTTCCTGCGCAGCAATATCGAGGAGGTGGTGAAGCACGTATTTCCGCTGTACGTCAGCCAAGTCGACTCCTCCACCCTGCGCCGGCAGGTAGATGGCTTTCTGGCTCACCACTCGGCCAGCGCGCCGGAATTCCACCACATCGCCACCGAGTTTCTGGTTTTCATGCAACCCACTGCGCCCGCCGCGCTGCGGCAGTGCCTGGAGTACGAGTGGGTGCTGCTGAAAACGGAGATCGACCCAGCCGTGGTCGAGCCGCCAAGCGGGGAGCCGCTCGACGATGCCGTCCTGTCGCTCAATCCCACGCTGACCTGCATCGAGCTGGATCTGAAGGCGGCGGGCCTGTCAGGCGCATTCGCCATTTTCCGCGACGCCCGCCACCAGGTGCGCCAAAAACCTTTGAACCGTTTCGACCGCCATGTGCTAGCCGGGCTGGAGACGCCGCGCGGCTACGCGTCGCTGAAAGCCGCCTGCGCGATGGCGGACGCGGCGCCGCTGCGCCAATGGCTGCTTGACACCATCGCGACCGGACTGGTCCAGACACGCCAGCCGAGCATGGCATCCATGAACGGAAGCCCGCGCCGCCCGGCCACGACACAAGGAGTATGAAAATGATTGCCAAAATAATGAACGGATTCGACCGGGCGGTTGCCGCCTGCCAACGATATGACTTCATCGCCCTGCTGGGCATCCGCCTCTACCTGCTGCCGGTGATCTATGTCGGCGCCCATTCGAAGGTTGTCGGGTTCAGCGCGGCGGTCGCCTGGTTCGGCGCGCCGGCCAGCGAGGGCGGCCTTGGCCTGCCGTTTCCGGTGGCGTTTGCCTTCCTGGCGGCGGCTACCGAGGTATTGGGGCTGCTGTGCATCGCGCTAGGCTTGTTCACCCGCGTCATGGCCATCCCGATGATGGTACTGATGAGCGCCGCCAGTGCCATGGTGCACTTGCCGCGCGGCTGGCTGGCCATCGCCGACAAAAGCATGGAATCCAGCCAGCGCTTGGCCGGATTTCTGTCCTGGCTGGCCGAGAACTTCCCAGGCCGATACAACTACATCACCGAACTGGGCGACCCGGTGATCCTGAATAACGGCATCGAGTTCGCCGCCACCTACTTCATCATGCTGCTGGTGCTGTTCTTCTACGGCGGCGGGCGCTACATCAGCGCCGACTACTGGCTGCGCAGGCGCTTCGCCAAGTAAGCGCCCCGGCGCCTCCAACCATAAATCGCAACACGATGGCCGGAACCGCTCACCGCGGCGGGTCCGGCCATTTTTGCGTCCGCGCGCATGGGACTTCACCTCATGACGCCGACGCGCCCCGGGAGAACCCATGAACGGATTCGATGCGCTGACACTGGCGCGCCTGCAATTCGGCGCCAATATCAGCTTCCATATTCTCTTTCCCAGCATCAATGTCGCGCTGGGCTGGCTGCTGCTGTTCTTCAAGCTGCGCTATACCCAAACCGGCCGTCAGGGCTGGATGGACGCCTACGCCTTCTGGATCAAGGTATTCGCGCTGTCGTTCGCGCTGGGCGTGGTGAGCGGCGCCACCATGAGCTTCCAGTTTGGCACCAACTGGCCTGGTTTCATGCGCGTGGTCGGCAATGTCGCCGGACCCTTGCTGTCCTACGAGATCCTCACCGCCTTCTTTCTGGAAGCCACGTTTCTCGGTGTGATGCTGTTCGGACGCTCGCGGCTGTCCGAACGAGCCCATACCCTAGCCACCCTGTTGGTGGCGTTCGGCAATACGCTGTCCACGTTCTGGATTCTGACGCTGAACTCCTGGATGCAGACGCCGGCGGGTTTCAAGATGGTCAATGGCCATGCCGTGGTGACCAGCTGGTTCGATGTGATCTTCAACCCCTCTGCGCCATACCGCTTCGCGCACATGCTCATCGCGTCCGGCCTCACCGCAGCGTTCCTGCTGGCTGGCCTGTCGGCCTATCGCCGGCTGAACGGCGACGCCAGCGAAGGCAACCGGCTGGCGCTGAAAACCGGCGTCTACGCCGCCGCCCTGCTGATTCCGCTGCAGTTTGTGGCGGGAGACTTGCACGGCCTGAAAACCCGCGAAGTGCAACCGGCCAAACTGGCGGCGATGGAGGGCGTCTGGCGCACCGAGCGATCCGCCCCGCTGCTGGTCTTCGCCCTGCCTAACGAAGACACGCACAGCAACGACCATGCGCTGGGCATTCCCGGCCTGGCCAGCTTGATCCTCACCCACGAGACCACAGGCGAAATCAAGGGGATTAACGAGTTTGCCCGGCATCCGCCGGTGGCAAAAGTGTTCTGGAGCTTCCGCGCCATGGTGGGCGTCGGCGCACTGATGCTGCTCACGTCCTGGCTGGCCGCCTGGCAGTTGAGAAAGCGCGGCACGCTGTCGAGTGTAACGCTTCGCATATTGACTCTGATGACCTTCTCCGGCTGGATCGCCACCCTGGCCGGCTGGTATGTCTCCGAAATCGGCCGCCAACCCTGGCTGGTCAATGGGGTGCTCACCACAGCAGAAGCCGCCGGCGGCGCCACGCCGGCCATGCTGACATCCAGCCTGACCATGTATCTGGCGCTGTATGCCGCGCTGGTGGCTGCCTACGTGGCAGCCTTGTTTCACATGGCCAAGAAGGCGGCCTGTCCGGCAGGCTCGCCGCGGCTCCAAGAAAAACAGGAGAAGTTCGCATGCCGCTAGATTACTGGCTTCCCATCACCTTCGCCGGCCTGCTGGCCCTGGTGATGATCATTTACGTCATCCTGGACGGCTACGACCTGGGCATAGGCTTGCTCCTGCCCAGCGTGGAGCGCGCCGACAAAAACCGCATGATCGCCACCATCGGCCCCTTCTGGGATGCCAACGAAACGTGGCTTGTACTGGGCATCGGCCTGCTGCTATCGGCCTTCCCCGCGGCGAACTCATTGGTGTCTTACGAGCTGTATCAGCCGCTGGCCCTGATGCTGGGCGGGCTGATCGTTCGCGGCGTCGCCTTCGACTTCCGGGCCAAGGCGCCCGATGGACATAAAGCCTGGTGGGATGCCGCCTTCTTCGCCGGCTCCTTGATGGCATCAGCCATGCAGGGCCTGATGCTGGGCCGCTACTTGACCGGCTTCGCCAACGGCTGGGCCGCCTGGGCCTTTGCCTGGCTCTGCGCCGCCGGCTTATGCGCCGGATACGCCCTGCTGGGCGCCTGCTGGCTGATACTGAAAACAAGCGGCCCATTGCAGGCGCGCGCCTACGGCTGGGCCAGACGCGCGCTGCTGGCAACCAGTCTGGCGGCCGCGCTGGTATCGATTGCCACCCCGTTAACCAGCCCGTCCATCGCCGCCAAATGGTTTGTCCTGCCGCATTTCCTGCTGCTGATTCCGCTGCCGCTGGCGGCCAGCCTGTTATCCGCCCTGCTGTGGTGGCTGCTGCCGAAACTGGCCAAGCGCCAAGCACGCGACGACGACCGCTATTGCTGGACGCCGTTTGCGTTATGCGTAGCCATCGTGCTGCTAGCGTCCTGGGGCTTGGCCTACAGCATCTTCCCCGACATCGTGATTGAACATCTATCGATCTGGCAGGCCGCGAGCGATGCCGAAACGCTATGGGCGATACTGGTGGTCGCCATCGTCGTGCTGCCGGCGATAGCCGCCTACACCGCCTTCGTCTACCGCATCTTCCATGGCAAGGCGACGGACGAACTGAGCTACCATTAGCCCAAACCCAGTCACCCAACATGCGGACTGTGGCCTGAACCCCACAGCCGCATGCCTGATTTTCCAGGCTTTCCCTTCCTGCAAGCCAGCATGTCGGACGCGATCCTTGCAATTCCATTTGATATTGTACAAAATCAAATCATGGAAACCGACAAACCCAATCAGCACGGGGGCAAACGCTCAGGCGCCGGCCGCAAGTCCGCCTTCGGCGGCGACAAAACCGTCGCCGTCCGCGTGCCGGAGCCGCTGCGCGGCATTCTGCAGCAATGGCTGGAAGATTATCGCAGCTGGCGCACCGTCAACAGCGAACAAGCCTTCGACTTCCGCACCCTGGGCGCGCAGTTGAGCGAGCTGTCGCTGCCGCTGTTCGCCGGCAGCGTGCCGGCCGGCTCGCCGGTGGCGGCGGACGACATGAAGGAAGCCGACATCGACCTGAACACGCATCTGGTGAGCCGCCCGGGCGACACCTTCATGGTGCGAGTCAAGGGCGATTCGATGCAGGGCGCCGGCATCCATGATGGCGACCTGCTGCTGGTGGAGCGCGTCAGCGAACCGCGCAACGGCAAAGTGGTGGTGGCCGCGCTCAATGGCGAACTCACTGTAAAGCGGCTGGAGCGCAGCCCGAATGGCCTGCGGCTGCTGCCGGAAAATCCGGCCTATCAGCCGATAACCGTGCCGGAAGACGCATCGTTTCATATCTGGGGCGTGGTGACCAATGTCATCCACAAAGTCGACTAATCGTCGCCAATCACGCCTCGCAGCGCATGCCAGCCAAGAATGCGCAACCCAGGATCAGGGCGTGCGAAGAGCGGCTAACAAAAATCAGTTTCACAGCTGAGGCAAGTCGGCGCAACTCAGCATCAGGATTTTTGTTAGCGGCTCGAAGCCGCGCCAAGCAGCAAGCATATGTACAGCTCGTTGTTTTGTCAGCTCAAGCAAAAACAGGAGATCTTCCATGGGAAAGCACAGCGATCACATCAAGATGAAGTTCAACGACTGGAAGCGTCTGCCGCGCCCTTATCGCGCCATGATAGAAGGCCAACCCCAGGTGCTGACCAGCCGCACCGGCCGCCATGTGTTTGTGCCGGTGCAGTTTGTCTGAACATCGCCAGGCCGGAAGTCCTGGCGAATGACAAGGCGCGGCTCAGGAATGGCAGGCGGAAGGACGAGTCAATGCTTGTTCAGCCCGAAGAAATTGCGGATGCGCTCCACCAGTTCGCCGCCATGCGGCACCCCCTCGGTCTCGTCCAATAGGGCTTCCGGCATTTTCCTGCGTCGCTCCTCCAGCCGTTCCGCCAGAATCGACGAAATCGTCTCGGCCAATTCCTTGCGCGAGACCAGGATGGCCTGAAACGCCTCCTTGTCCAGCCTCAGGCACTCTACATTGGAACGGGCGATCACCGTGCCGCTGCGCGACTCGCCGGTCATCAAGCCCATCTCGCCAAAGAAGCTGCCGGCTTTCAACACATCCACCAGCTTGCGCCGGCCATCGGGCAACGTCACCCACACCTCCACCTCGCCGGACAGCATGATGTACAGCCAGTGCGCCACCGCCCCCTGATGCATGATGATATCGCCGGTGACAAACGGCGTGAATTTCAAGCGGTCGGCCAGGATCACCATCTCTTCATCGTTCAGGCCCGACAGCAACTCCACCTTGCGCAGCGCCAGCACCCGCTCCTCCAGGTGGCGCTTCATCCGCGCTTCGATGTACTTCTCGTTTTCCTTGATCGTCAGCACGTTATAGAACGGCGAGGCCATTCGCAGATTATGCCGGCGCAGGGCCGCGTCGATGTGGGTGCGCACGATGGAGTCGGTATAGTCGTCCGCCGACAGATCGGTCAGCCAATAGCGCACCGCATAGCGGCTGAAGCCGTTTTCAAAGCCCATCAGGATGCAATTCGGCTCCGGCGACTCCGCCACGCCCGGCAGCTGGGCCTCGCGCAAGGAATGCTCCACCACGCTGATGATCTGCGTCGGCAGCGTCTCCCAATTGATATTGAACCAGACCCAGCGCCGCCACTGCCTGGCGGCGCCATGGCGCTTGCCGAGGATGGAAAAGTGGTTCTTCACCAGCACGCTGTTGGGAATCACCACGGTTTCCCAGTTGCGCGTTTCCAGAATGGTGGCGCGCCAATTGATTTCGACCACCCGCCCGATCAGATCGCCAGCCTTGACCCAATCGCCGATATCGACGGAGTTGTCAAACTGCAAGGTCAGTCCGGCCAGGAGATTGCCCAGCGTATCCTGCATGGAAAAGGCCAGCACCGCGGTGATGACGGCCGACGTGGTGACGATGTGGCTTAGATCCAGCCCGGCCAGGCGCAATAACACCAAGCCCCAACCGACATAGCCTATGGTCACGACGATGTCTTCGAGAATCCGCGACGGATGCAATCTGAGGATAGGAATCAGCAGGCGGAACAGCAGCATGGCCCATACGCGGATCAGCGCCAGCCCCACCACCACGACCGCCGTCTGGCGCAGCACTTGGCCGACGACGCCTGCTGGATTGAAGTTGATCAGCAACAGGCAAAACAGCGCGATTCCCATGGAGCGCGCGACGCGTGTGCGGCTATCGTGGCGCAAGGCATAGAGCAGCGCGGCGAACAAGGCCGTCACGCCGACAAACAAGGCCAGCGATCCATGCCAGGCAATGGACATCAGGCTTTCCAGCCAGCCGACCGCAGGGAGGGATTCCATGTATTTTCCGTCACGACTTTTCTTTTATTAATAGTTCATGACAGAGTACAAAAAAAATCCCTCCCGTTTTAAGGGAGGGTGCAAGGTATCGGGGAAGTGTAAGTTCCGCAGCCAGGCGGCCAGCAGAATTTACAACGTTGCGCTTATACCAAAGCACAACGCCATTTGATGTTATCAACAACATCCCGCTGGCGATATGAGTATATCTACTTACCCAATTTTGCCTTTAGAATATCCTCAATCTTTTCAGCCTCTTGCTCGCGCC
Organism: Chromobacterium sp. ASV23; assembly: GCF_016428945.1. Lineage (NCBI taxonomy): Bacteria > Pseudomonadati > Pseudomonadota > Betaproteobacteria > Neisseriales > Chromobacteriaceae > Chromobacterium > Chromobacterium sp. ASV23. The sequence continues at coordinate 90,556 of NZ_JAELTR010000001.1, read as the reverse complement.
GCACGTGCTCAAACAGCTCCGCCGCCTCCGGCCAGCTGCGCTTAAGCAAGCCGAGCCACTGCTTCAGCCGCGCCGCCGGATAACGGTTCTCTGCGGACTTCTGCCAACATTGGCAGAAAAAGTCCTCCACCCATGGCAGCATATCCGCCCAGGCCATAGGCTGCGCCGGCCCGCCGGCGATGATGCGCGCCGCCAGATCCGGACAGGCCACCAGGCCACGGCCTATCATCACCGTGCCGCAGCCGCTTTCCGCGCGGATCGCCCGATAGTCGTCCAAGGTCCAGACCTCGCCATTGGCGATCACCGGAATCGTCAGCGCCTCGCGGATGCGGGCAATCCAATCCCAATGCGCCGGCGGCTTGTAGCCCTCCACCTTGGTGCGGCCATGCACCGTCAATTCGTCGGCGCCGGCGCTGGCAATAGCCTGCGCGCACTCCAGCGCCCGGCTCTTGTCCTCGTAGCCCAGCCGCATCTTGGCGGTGACGGGGATGTCGGCCGGCACCGCGCGCCGGGTGGCGGCGACGATCTGATGCAGCAGTTCCGGCTCATTCAGCAACACCGCGCCGCCACGGTGACGGTTGACAGTCGGCGCGGGACAGCCGAAATTCAAATCAACCCCCGGCGCGCCCAGCGCGGCGGCCTTGGCGCCGTTTTCAGCCAGACAGGCAGGATCGGACCCCAGCAGTTGCACGCGAACCGGCACGCCGGCACGGGTCTTGCCGCCATGGGCCAGCTCCGGCGCCAGCCGCATGAAAGTGCGTGTGGGCAGCAGCACGGAAGTGACGCGGACGAATTCTGTGACGCACAAATCGATGCCGCCAATGCGGGTCAGCACATCGCGCATCACATCGTCGACCAGACCCTCCATGGGGGCGAGGACCAGCTTCATTGTCTAACCTGCTGAGAAAAAGGGCGTTATTGTAACCCAACACCAACACAAACATCAGGGAGATTGACCGATGCCCGCCTCCATCGCCATTGCCACTCCGGAATCCGTCTCGGACTGGTTGCCGCTGTTCACGGCCTATCTGGGCTTTTACCGCGTCAGCCACCCGGCTGAAGCCTGCCAGGACTATCTAAGCGAAAGACTGCGCCGCCGCCAGGCCGTGGCCTTCATCGCCAGCGAAAACGAACGGCCGCAGGGCTTTGCCTTGTTGTACACCGGCTTTTCCTCGCTGACGCTGAAACCCTGCTGGGTGCTGCACGACCTTTACGTCGCGCAAGAGGCGCGCGGCAGCGGCATCGGCGAGCTGCTGATCCAGCGCTGTCAACAGTACGCCCGTGACCTGGGCGGCGGCGAGATCATGCTGCAGACCGCGCACGACAATCAAACGGCGCAACAACTGTACGAACGCACCGGCTTTACCCTGGACCGGGATTTCCGGGTCTACTACTGGAACAGCGAGCATCCTTGACGCTGCCGCCCGGCTTGCGGCATCCTCGGCCCCCGTTCTACCCAACCAGGAGGCCAGCATGCCCGCTCCCGGCATCTATCAACATTTCCGCAATCGCCAGCTCTATCAGGTACTGGACGTCGCCATGCACACGGAAACCAATGAACCTATCGTGATGTACCGCGCGCTGTACGGCGAATACGGCCTGTGGGCGCGGCCGGCTGCGATGTTCACCGAAACGGTGGAGCACGAAGGCCGCGTTGTGCCGCGCTTTGCCTTGATCCAGCCTCTCTGAGCGCACGATGCGCCTCTACCGCACCGACCAGTTTCCGCTGCCGCTGCCGGCAGGCCACCGCTTCCCGGCGGAAAAATACCGGCTGCTGGCCGACAAGGTGGCGGCCTTCGCCGCGCCATGGATGGAGCCGGCGCCGGCCGCCACGCGGCAGGAACTGGCCCAAGCCCATGATCCGCACTACATAGAGGCCATGCTGAGCGGCACGCTCGATCCCAGGCTGCAACGTGAGATCGGCCTGCCGTGGTCGCCGGAGCTGGTCGAGCGCAGTCTGCGCTCGGTCGGCGCCACCATCGCCGCCAGCCGCTGCGCCCTGCTTGAGGGATGCGGCGTCAACTTGGCGGGCGGCACCCACCACGCCTCCCGCGCCAAGGGCAGCGGCTTCTGCGTATTCAACGACGTCGCCGTCGCCGCCATGCTGATGCTGAGCGAGGCGCGCGCGCGCCGCGTGCTGGTAGTGGATCTCGATGTGCATCAGGGCAACGGCACCGCGGCCATGACCGCGGACGAACCCCGCATCTACACCTTTTCCATGCACGGCGCGCGCAATTTCCCGTTCCGCCGCGAGGCCAGCACGCTGGACATCGACCTGCCGGACAATACGGACGACGCCGCCTATCTGGCCGCGCTGGCACAGGCCCTGCCGCAGGTGTTCGAGGCCTCCCGGCCCGATCTGGTGTTCTACCTGGCCGGCGCCGACCCCTACCACGGCGACCGGTTAGGCCGACTGGGCTTATCAAAGCAGGGCTTGGCGGAACGCGACCGCATGGTGCTGGATGCCTGCCGCCGCCATGATGCCGCGCTGGCCCTGACCATGGCCGGCGGCTACGCGGTTCCGATAGAAGACACCGTGACAATCCAGACGGAAACCGTCAGACTGGCCTGTGCCGCCTTTGGCGACGCAGAACTGCGCGGCGCGGCATCTCGAATCAATGGAAGCTGAAGGAGAAAACATGGAAAAAGCGGTTTTGGGCGGCGGCTGCTTCTGGTGCCTGGAAGCGGCTTTCGCGCCGCTGCGCGGCGTCGCCAACGTGGTATCCGGCTATTGCGGCGGCCAGGGTGCGAACCCCAGCTACAAACAGGTTTGCGGCGGCGCCACCGGTCATGTGGAAGTAGTGAGCGTCACCTTCGACCCGGCGGTCATCGATTACGCCACCCTGTTGCAAGTATTCTTCGCCGTGCATGACCCAACCACGCTGAACCGCCAGGGACACGACGTCGGCAGCCAGTACGCCTCGGTGATTTTCTGCCAGAACGACGCGCAGCGCGCCGTCGCAGTGGAAACCATGCGCCAGCTGGAGCAGGACGGCGTATTCGACGCGCCCATCGTCACCCGGCTGGAAGGCTCGGCCATATTCTACCCCGCAGAAGACTATCATCAGAATTACTATGCGCAAAACCAGCAGCAAAACTATTGCCAGCTGGTGATTTCGCCAAAACTGAGCAAGATTCGGCGAAAATTCTCGCATTTATTGCAAAACAGCTAGGCGCGATACCGGGCGGGGCCGGTATAATGGCGCGCGCTCAACCGCATTGACATTCCGCCCACATACTTGCCCCCACCGAAGCCAGAAGCATGCCAGACGTTGAAGTGCCCCGCTCCTCTGCCCTCTGCGCGCTGTCTACTCATCTGCAACTGCTGCGAGACGCCTCAGGCCGCAGCAAATGGCTGAGCGCCCTATGCTGGCTGCTGGCCTTCGGCATGCTGTTTGGCCACACCCTGCTGCAGGATATCCGGCAACAGCGCCAGGCATTCCACGAGACCGCCAGCCTGCTGCGGCAAAGCGCCGATCGCGCCTTGCGCGACAGCCTGCGCCTGCAGAACCAAGCGCAGGAGATCGCCGCCGCCGCGCCGCAGAATAGCCAGTCCCAAATCCGCGAACTGGCCCAGGCGGCTGCGCCAAACCAGCCGCAACTGTACTTCATCGGCTATCAGCCGCTGATCAGCCAGCCAGAACGCAAGCGCTTCGAACAACAACAGGCCCGCGCGCTGGGCAAGCCTTATCGCATACAGGACTACCTGCACGACCAGAACAACAGCTGGCGCAACCCGGCAGCCTGGCGCGAGGCGCCCGCCCGCCCCCGCTACCTGCCGCTGAGCATGGCGGAACCGGGGCTGGCCTCCCCGGACTGGCGCGAAATGGGCTTGGACCTGCTGGACGACAGCGTGCTGAGCGCCTCGATCCACCAAGCGCTGGGCCACATGCAAGCCATCTCCCCCACGCTGCGGCTCTACAATGGCGAACCCGGCGTTGCGCTATTTCAAACCGTATACCGCGTCGAGCCGCCCTCGCCGGTGCCCATGGTGCGGATAGAGCAGTCGGCCGGCGTGGTCATGCAGATTATTTATTTGAAACCGCTGCTGGCCTTGCCGGACGCCGCCGCCCAACGCTACACCGTGCAATTGCTGCGGCGCGATGGCGAAACGTCCGCTGCGCTGCCCTTGGCGCGGGAACGCCTGGCAAACGGCCTGGCCGAATGGCTCCCCACGCTGCAACGCCAGGACAGCCTGCCCGGCCTGCCATATGACCTGCTGCTGAGCCGGCAGCTGTGCTTTGAGCGCGCCACATTAGGCGAAGCCGCGCTATGCGGCTTGTTCGCCCTGCTGCCGGCCTATCTGCTGTGGCTGGCGCTGGCGCTGCTGGAACAGCAACGCCGCGCCCGCGAACGCAGCCAGGACGATATCTACCGCGAACGCGAATACGCCAGCGTCGCCTTGCGCAGCATCGGCGACGCCGTCATCAGCATCGACACCCAGCAAATCATCCAGTACCTGAACCCGGCGGCGGAAATGCTGCTGGGCCTGCCCGCCGCCCAGGCGCTGCAGCGGCGTCTGCAGCAGGTTGCGCCGCTGCATTACGAGTTCTCGCGCCAGCCGGTGCGCGACCCCGTGGAACAAGCCGTAGCCACGCTGCAAGTGGTATACCTGGCGCAAAACTGCTACCTGAAGCGGCGCGGCGGCGAAAAGCTGCTGGTAGAAGGTTCAGTGTCGCCGCTGCTCGGCCGCAACGGCCAGTTGATCGGCACCGTGCTGACCTTCCGCGACACGGCGCCGATCCGGCGCCGCATGCTGGCCGCGCTCGAGGCAAGCGAGACCCGCCTGCGCCAGCATGAGATGGAACTCGCCCGCGTTGCGCGCATCAACACCATGGGCGAAATGGCCTCGGGCATCGCCCACGAGATCAACCAACCGCTGTCGGCCATCATGAGCTATTGCCAGGCCGCGCTGAGCCTGCTGGATGACGACGAAACCGATATGGCCATGCTGCGCCGCGCCCTTACCTCGTCGGTCAACCAGGCCGACCGCGCCGGCCGCATCATCCACCGCCTGCGCGAATTCGTCACCCGCAAAAACCAGCAGCTGGTGCCGTTGCAGCTCAATCAGGCCGTGCACAATGCGCTATCGCTGCTGGATTACGAACTGCATGATCACGACATCCATATCGAGCAAAACTTCGCACATGAGTTGCCGTTGGTATACGCTGACACTATCCAGCTTGAACAAGTGGTGCTGAATTTGGCCCGCAATGCGGTAGAAGCCATGGAGCAGACCCGCCCCTGGGGACGGTTGAGCATCACCACCCGCAAACAGGGAGACCGGGTGCAGCTGATCATAGGCGACAATGGCTGCGGCATTCCCCCGGACACGCTGGACCGGATCTTCGACCCGTTTTTCAGCACCAAGCCAAACGGCATGGGCCTGGGTCTGGCCATCTGCCAGACAGCGATCGAAGCCTTTGGCGGCAAGCTGATCGCCGGCAACAAACCCGGCTCGGGAGCGGAGTTCATCATCGACCTGCCATGCGCCGCAAGCTGCGTGGCGGCACCATCCGGAGTAGAAGCCTGATGCAAAATACCACCCCTACCGTTTTCATCGTCGACGACGATCCCGCCGTGCTGGATTCGCTCGCCATGCTGATCACCGCGCAGGGCATGCGCACTGTCAGCTATCCCAATGCGATGGAATTCCTCGATGCGTACCAAGGCAACCAGATTTGCTGCCTGGTGCTGGACATCCGCATGCCGCAGATCACCGGCCTGGCGCTGCAGGAACAGTTGATCGAGCGCGACATCAACATCCCCATCGTCTTCATCACCGGCCATGGCGACATCGAACAATGCCGGCGCGCCTTCCAGACCGGCGCCATCGACTTCCTGACCAAGCCGATAGACCAGAACCGGCTGATCTCCAGCCTGCGCCGCGGCATCCGCATCAGCATCCAGCAGCACCAGCAGGAAGAGGAAACCCAGGAGGTCATGAGCCAGCTGGCCCGCATCAGCGGCCGCGAGCGCGAAGTGCTGGAGCTGGTGGCGGATGGCCTGTCCAGCAAGGAAATCGCGCGCGAACTGGACCTGTCGCCGCGCACCATCGAGGTTCACCGCGCCAACCTGTTCAGCAAGCTTGGCGTCGATTCCCTGGCCGACTTGGTGCGTTTCTACCTCAAGGCGCTGGAGGCCACCGGCAAAAAACGCAGCGACGACGTTTTTTTCAACGAACCGCCGCCAAACCAGTAAAATCGTCGCATGCAAAGACTGTTCAAACACATTTGTCTAGTAGCGCGCCACAGCAAGCCCGGCATCACGCCCGCATTGCTGCAGCTGGCTGATCACTTGGCTGCCGGCGGCGCCACGGTGCTGATCGACAAGGACAGCATCGCCGCGGACGAGGCCGGCGGCCACGCGCTGATCGACCGCAACGACATGGGCAAGCTGGCCGATCTGTGCATCGTGCTGGGCGGCGACGGCACCATGCTGTCCATCGCCCGCCTATTGGCGCCGTACCGCGTGCCGCTGGTCGGCATCAACCAGGGCCGGCTGGGCTTCATGACCGACATCCCGCTGCACGAGATGCTGGATTCGATAGACGCCATCCTGCTCGGCAAATTCGTGCCGGAAGACCGCATCCTGCTGCAAGCCGCAGTCATCCGCGAGGACGCCGAGGTCGCCAGCGCGCTGGCTTTCAACGACGTGGTGTTCAGCCGCGGCGCGGTGGGGTCGATGATCGAATTCGAAGTGTTCATCGACAACCAATTCGTCTACAGCCAGCGTTCGGACGGCCTGATCGTATCCACCCCCACCGGCTCCACCGCCTACTCGCTGGCGTCCGGCGGCCCCATCCTGCACCCCACGCTGCAGGCCATCGCCCTGGTGCCGATCTGCCCGCAATCGCTGTCCAATCGGCCGATTGCCGTCAACGACTCCTGCGAGGTGGAATTCATGCTCACCCGCGGGCTGGACGCGCGCGTGCACTTCGACGGCCAGCTGCACTGCGACCTGATGGAAATGGACCGAGTGCTGATCCGCCGCTACCGCAATCCGCTGCGCATCCTGCACCCCGAGGGCTACAACTACTACGACATGCTGCGCCACAAGCTGCACTGGGGCGAACGGCTGATCTAACCGGCACACCACACACCATGCTTCTCTCGCTGACCGTAAAAGACTTCGTCATCGTCGACAGCATCGCGCTGGACTTCACCCCCGGCTTCACCGTGCTCACCGGCGAAACCGGGGCCGGCAAGTCCATCATGCTGGATGCGCTGGGCCTGTTGCTGGGCGACCGCGCCGAAGGCGCCCAAGTGCGCGAAGGCGCCGAGCGCGCCGAAATCACCGCTGAATTCTCCATCGCCCAACGGCCGGAAGTGGACGCCTGGCTGGCGGAAAACGAGCTGGCCGGCGACGAAGGCATACTGCTGCTGCGCCGGCTGATCGACCGCAACGGCCGCTCCAAGAGCTTCGTCAACGGCCAGGCCGCCACCCTGGCCCAGTTGAAACAGCTGGGCGAATTCCTGGTGGACATCCACGGCCAGCACGCGCATCAGTCGCTGATGAAGAGCGAAACCCAGCGCCAGCTGCTGGACGCCTACGCCGGCTCCACCGCCTTGGCGCGCGATGTGCACAAGGCCTGGCAAGAATGGCAGGCCGCGCGCCAGGCCCGGCAGGACGCCGAACGGCTGTCGCGCGAATCGGAAGTGGAGCGCGAACGCCTGACCTGGCAGATCGGCGAGCTGAGCGAACTCAATCTGCAACCGGACGAGTGGGTGGTGCTGAGCCAAAGCCACACCCGGCTCGCCAACTCTGCCGAACTGGTGCAAAGCGCCCTGCAGGCGGTGGACGTTCTGTCTGAGAACGACGATAGCTGCCTGAGCCAACTGGCGCATGTGCAGAACCGCCTGTCCAAGCTGTCGAATCTGGACCCTAGGCTGGCCGACACGCTGTCCCTGCTGGATTCGGTAGACGCCGAACTGCGCGAAGTGGTGTACAGCCTGCGCGACTACGCCAGCGACATCGATCAGGACCCAAGCCAGCTGGTTGAAATGGAACGCCGACTGGACCTGTTGATGAGCACCGCCCGCAAGTACCGCGTGCAGCCGGCCGACTTGGCCGACAAACTGGCGGACTGGCAGCAGCAACTGGCCGCGCTGGAAGCCAGCGTGGACGTGGAAGCGCTGAGCGTGGCCGAATCCGCCAGCCTGGCGCGCTATCGCACGCTGGCCGAGGCGCTGTCCGGCAAGCGCCGCCAAGCCGCCAGCGAGCTGTCCGAACGCATCTCCGGCGAAATGCAAAAGCTGGCCATGGGCGGCGCCCGCTTCGCCATCGAACTGTCCGCCCTGGCCGAGCCCGGCGCGCACGGCATGGAGTCCATCGAATACCTGGTGGCGGCCAATGCCGGCACCAGCCTGCGCCCCCTGGCTAAGGTGGCCTCCGGCGGCGAGCTGTCTCGGATCAGCCTGGCGATGCAGGTGGTGATCAGCCAGGTGGCCAGCGTGCCCACGCTGATCTTCGACGAAGTGGACGTCGGCATCGGCGGCCGCGTGGCGGAGGTCATCGGCCACATGCTGCGCGATCTGGGCCAACGCTACCAAGTGCTGTGCATCACCCACCTGCCCCAGGTGGCCTCCTGCGGCAAGAACCATTGGCAGGTCAGCAAGCGCGAGCACAAAGGCCAGGTGCTCAGCCGCATCGCGCCGCTGGACGCCGAGCAGCGCGTGCTGGAAATCGCCCGCATGCTGGGCGGCGCCGAACTGACCCAAACCACGCGCGAACACGCGGCGGAAATGCTGGCAGCCAACGCGGCTGCCCTCTAGCCAAGCGCGGCGATTCCAGTTAGAATTGCCGCCTCTTACCGATTCCGCAACTAGGCAAAGCGAGTTTCATGCCATGGTTTTGGACAAATCGGCGGATTTGATATTTTGGAGGTTTGGGTGAGTGGTTTAAACCAGCAGTCTTGAAAACTGCCGACGGGCAACCGTCCGTGGGTTCGAATCCCACAGCCTCCGCCAATACAAAAGGCCCGGACATCTCGTCCGGGCCTTTGCCATTCCCTCTACGACGGCAAGCACGCCACCATCCAATTAACTACACACAAAAATTTCCCCTGCAATCTTGCTTGTGTGTGTATACATTCAGGCGGATTGACTGCGACATCTACCCCGCCGCCTTCTGCTTGATGTCGCCCAGCACGGCGATGGTGCGCTGGACCGTCGCTGCCGGGAAAATCGCCATTGGCCCGGTCGCGCTCACGTTGGTAAACGGTGACTCGAACAAACGGCTCGGCTCCATCACGCCGTTTTCGGTCAGCTCGCGGACTATCAGTTGGATGAACTCAATCTGGCTGGCCGTGGCGGTGGAAGAAGATGCCTTGAGAAACTCGTCAAAGGCCTGGTTGCGGCGCAGCCGCAGCAAGGACAAATACTGTCGATTTGACTGGCTTTGTTGCATAACTAATTTTTGTGCCACTGCACGGCAAAAAAGTTAGAGAAAATTGCTGACTTATGTGTGAAATTTTCCACCAAAAATCTCTCGCATTTTGGCATGATTTTTAGTTATGCAACAAAGCCCCATCCACCTGAACAATATCTTTATATCGAAGCGATGCCAGCTCATTGACACGCGCACCTGTGTAATAAGCCAGCACGGGCATCCAGTACATGAACGGCTTTGGCGTTTGATCACGCTTTCTAGGATCAACACACTTATGGTCGGAAATCGCCTTAAACAAGCGCTGCACATCCTCTAGCGTGAAAGGCTGCCTTGCACTGCTCGCCAACCCCTTTTCTTCACGCCCCAACCCCTCTGCGAGATTTCGCAGTATCAAACCATTCTGAGCCGCCCATTTGCAGACTGTGGAAAGCCTGTCAGTGTGTTTGTTTCTGGTCCTGATACTCAGCACATCCTTGCTGTCCAGCTTCTTGCCTTCAACGGCCATTTCAAGCGGCGTATAGCCCGGATATCGCTTTGTGCCATTGCTTGGGTAGGTATCTAGTAGTTCAGCCACCTTCAAGAAATCCTGCCGCGTCAGCGCACTTGCAGGGACATTCTCAGGCAACCATCCCGTTAATGTCCTATAGATTGCTGCATTCTCCAACTCGGTCTTGTCCGTCCATTTCCCTTTGAGCTTCTGTTCTTTGCTGTACATCTCGACCAGTTCAGCGAATGTCGGACCATCAGCAGCTACAGCATCAACATGCCCTTTTACAGCCCCTCCAAGCCCCTTTGACGGTCCGCTTGCACCCTCGGCAGACACAAGACTAGCTATACCCGAAAGCCCCTCAGACAGCCTTAAAAGCGGCTTGCTGTCATGCTTATCAATCTTTGCGGCAGCAGCATCAAGCAGCTCTAAACCGGCTTCCAGCTTCATGAAATCCCCTGGCGTCCCTGAGCCTTCTGATATCAGGGTTTTCAAGTCCTGTTTGCGCAGCATGATCAGCTCAGAAACATCGCCTGACGACAGCCCCAAATCTTCCCGCAAGACTTCCTTTGCTTCATTTCGAAGCCATTGGATGATTTCTTGAGGCGTGGAAGGTATCTCATCCAATACCGCCTTCAGGTCCACAAGCTCAAGCTGCGCCCGGCTCTCTCCTGCTTCAAAGACCAACTGGCTGAACTGCTCATCGCTCATACGCATCCGTACAGAAACTCCTGTCATCTTAGGTAGTAATCGGTAGCTTATTTTACGTGATAGCCCCTTGGCTGTCCGTTTGTCGCCTGTGCGCAGGCTGAAATTGATCTCTCCCAAGCCGGGAACAACTTGCCGGAAATAGTAGGTGGAGCGTCGAAGGTAGATATGAGAGGCGAACTCATCAGGCCCATATCGATAGTTGGAACCAATGAATTCTGAATTTTGGATAGAAAAAGCCCCTACAGGTCTTTGGTGCACTTTGGTACACTCTGGACATGTAAGGGCTTGATTCACTGAGGAAATGCTATCACTCAATGAGTTATGACATGTTGGTGGAGGCGGCGGGAATCGAACCCGCGTCCGGAAATCCTCTACAGTGAGTTCTACATACTTAGTCGTGTCATTTGGATTTAACCGCTGCCACGCCGACGGACAGGCTGGACTTTGGCGAGTTACCTATTGTTTCGCACTGTGCCAAGTAACCCGGCACAGCACTAGCAGATGTAGAGTGACACTACAGGGTTTTGACGCCCCCGGCCCATCTGCGAACCGTTGTAGTGTCTAGCCGGCCGTTAGGCTGCTAGAGCGTAAGTTTCGTCGTTTGCGACTATATAAATTCAGCGTTTTACGGGGTGACTGAAATCCCGGTATGCCCTCATCTGCTTCGCAACCCCCGTCGAAACCAGGTCGCCCCCAGATAGGAATGCTTATTATATTACAACTATCATCGCTTGGCGAGCCTTCGCATGGCTCGCCCATCCACCTTACTTGAACAGCATATGCCCCAACTTGGCGGCCTTGGTGTCCAGGTAACGGTCGTTATACGGATTGCGCCCCACCTGCAAGGGCACGTGCTCCACCACGCTGATGCCGGCCGCCTGCAAGGTGGCCAGCTTGCGCGGATTGTTGGTCATCACCCTGACGCTGCCTATGCCCAGATGTTCCAGCATATGGCGGGCGATGCGGAAGTCGCGCATGTCGGCCGGGAAACCCAGCTGTTCGTTGGCTTCCACAGTATCCGCGCCGCCGTCCTGCAGCTTGTAGGCGCGGATCTTGTTGATCAGGCCGATGCCGCGGCCTTCCTGGCGCAGGTACAGCAACGCGCCGCGCCCGGCCTTGCTGATGGCCTCCATCGCCGCTTCGAGCTGGAAGCCGCAATCGCAGCGCAGGGAGAACAGCGCGTCGCCGGTCAGGCATTCGGAATGCAGCCGCGCCAGCACCGGCTGGCCATCCGCCACCTCGCCCAGCGTCAACGCCACATGCTCCTGGCCGCTTTCCTCCTCGAAACCATGCATGGTGAACTCGCCCCATGGCGTGGGCAGCTGGCAGCTGGCGATATAACGGATGACTGGCTCAGGAACGGACTGCTGATGCGACGACATGACTTCTCCAACACTGAGGGGCGCAACGGAAAAAGGCCGGCAAGGCGGCCTGAATGGACTTTAGTTGGGGAGCGATTCCTCATTTTCAAGCGGCGGCAGCTTGACCAGCAGCTGCGGCAGCACCACGGCCAGCGCGGCCAGCCATACCAAGCGCTCCGGCGTGAAGTGGCCGGTCTGGAAGGATTCGGCGTCGATGATGCCCAGCACATTGTCGTCGCTGCCCAGCACCGGCAGGCAGACTTCGCTCTTCACCTTGGGGTCGCACTCGTAGTAGCCGCCGCCTTCGGCGCGCCACTGCGCCACATCGTCCACCAATACAGCCCAGCCGGTCAGGCCGACGCGGCTGTTGTTGCTGTGCTCGGCAAATGCTTCGGTCAGCGGAAATTCCGCCCGGCTTTCCAGCCCTTGATAAGCCAGCTTGACCAGCACGGCGTTGTTGCCGGCGCCAATCTTGCGGTAGATGCCCAGCCAGTCGGCGCCTATCTTGTTGTTGACCGAATCCAGCAGCGCATGCAGATTGACCAGCGCGGCGGTCGTGTCGGCGGTTTCCGCGCCCAAGATCACGCGCAGGTCGTAAGGCGTTTCATCCAACTCGTCGATCAGCGAGCAGCTGCCGCCCTCGCCCAGCTTGGGCACCTGATAGCGATACAGATCGCGGCGCGGCGCCGGCTTGTTAACGGCAATCACCGCCTGCAACGTCATCACCGCGATCTGCAGTTCCGTGACATCGAGTTTCAGGGCTTGTTCGCGCAGATAGTCGGTCAACTGGCTTGCGGGTATCATCAAGGGCGCTCCTGTGCTGCGGCGCGTCGTGCAACGCGCTTGAATTGCGAAACGCAACAGGATAACAAACCCGACCACGCTTCGCCATTTCGCCACTTTATATCGTAATGACCGCCATTCATACCCGCCAACCCGCGCTCATCATCAAAGCCGGCCGCTGCGCCCGGCAATTACTGCAAGACGGCCTGCGGCCGGATCAAGTTGCCATCCTGCCCGGCGCGGCCGGCGGCCCCAAAGCGGTGGGCATGACCGGGCTGGATCAGGCGGTGTTCCGCTGGCTGGAACAGGCGCCGCGCGAGCGCGATCTGGTGGGCGCATCGATCGGCGGCTGGCGCTTTGCCTGCGCCATGCAGCCAGACCCGGCAGCCGCGCTGGCTCGGCTGGCACAGCGCTACACCGAGGAAAGCTACCATCCAGGCGTCACCACAGCCCAGATCACCGCGCAAACCCGGCAGATGCTGCGGGATATCCTGGGCGAGGGCGGAATGGAGAACATCCTGAGCCATCCCCGCTACCGGCTCAGCCTGCTGCTGGTGCAATCGCACGGGCTGGCCAATCGCGAGGACAAGGCCGCGCTGTTGGCCGGGCTGGCCATGGCGGCGGCGTTGAACGCGCTGTCCCGCCCATTGATCCGTCACAGTTTCCACCGGGTGATCTGTCATGACGCGCGCAGCAGCCTGCGCTTCCAGCCGCAAGACGCCATCCCCACCCGCCTGCATGCCTTGCATGCGGACAATCTGGAAGCGGCTCTGATGGGCACGGTAGCCATCCCCGGCATCCTGCATGGCGTCCAGCTGCCGGACGCGCCGCAAGCCATCTACCGCGACGGCGGGCTGACCGATTACCACATCGACTTCCCCTTCGCCCACGGCGACGAGATCGCGCTGTATCCGCACTTCACCGACCGCATCGTGCCGGGCTGGTTCGACAAGACCTTGCCTTGGCGCAAACCCAGCGCGGCCAACCACGCCAACACCGTGCTGCTGGCGCCATCGCGGCAATACCTGGCTGCCCTGCCCGGCCGCAGGCTGCCGGATCGCAAGGATTTTCGCCGCTATTTGGGCCGGGACGAGTTGCGTCGCCAACACTGGCGCGCCGCCACCGCGGAGAGCCAACGCCTGGGCGACGCGTTTCTGGAGTGGCTGGAGAAGCCGGCCACCATTACGGTTCAACCTTTGTAAACAAGGAACAGCCGGGCATGCCCGGCTGCTCTGACCAAACCGCCTACGTCCTTCATTTCCGCCGCGTTTGCCGCCAGTCGCGCCACCGATGGCCAACCATGCCGCTTAGCCATTGCAGCGTATAAGCCAAGATAGCGCCCACGCCAATGGCGCGCACACACAAATGTCTATCATGCTCGGTCTGCACCTCTCCGCTCAGTGCATATATCCACAAGACCAGCACCACAATGTCAACCCCGCGCAGGCGGCTCCAGAATTTCATTCCCATTTCTCCTTGCTGTTCTCATCTCCGCATAACGCATATGCGCGCTCTGGGAGTGACAAAAGATTATGGTAGGCGGCAAAAAAGCCGGGCGAACCCGGCTTTGACTGATCTCAGGAACGAGCCGGCGTCAGCCCGCTTGCGCCCAGCACTGATCCTCCGGCACATTGCGCGGCGTGGCATTCAGCTCCACCACCACATCGCGGGACTGCGCGCCCTTGCTGACACGCACCGTCATCTTGTCGCCCACGCCGGGTTGATCGGCATCGCGGCGGTAGTTGAAGGCGCCCCACTCCGCCACCTGGGCGCGGCCCAATTGCGGGCCTTGCACCATCTGATAGCGCTCTACCCCGCCCACGCCCTGCAGCTGGCCGCGCAGGCAGCGCACCGGGCTGCCATAACTGGTCTTGGCCAATCCCAGCTCCCCCGGCTGCGGCTTGACGTCGCCCGCCGGACCCAGCGGCCCTTCGCAACGCAAAGCGGCGGTCTTGCGCTTGAAGTCGTAGTCGGTGGCGGCGCAATTGGCGGCAAGCAGATTATTCAGGCCGCCGGTTTTCACCAGGCTCTGCAAGGCGCCGTCCAGCACGCGGTCCAGCTCCTGCCGCGCCTGGGTGGTATTGGCCGCGCTAAGCGGCAGCGACCCCGTGCACTCGAAACGGCGCAGCGCGCTATCCTTGCCGTCCGCCCATACCTGGCAGCCTACCGGCAGCGAGCGGCGCATCGCCGCCTCTACGGCGGCGGCGTCGCCGGTTTGCCATTTATCGGCAGCCAACCAGTCAACGCCTTCCGTGGTGGAGGTATTGCCCAGTGGCCCGGCCTGAGCCAACTTCACTTGCTGGTCGACATAGCTGCGGAAACCGGACACCAAGGCGGCATCGCCGCCCATGTCGCGCACCAGCGCGTCGAAGCGCTTGACGTCGTCCGCGCGCAAGGCCGACAGGATGTCGGCGATTTTGCCCGGCTGCTGCTGGTTCAGATAATAAAACCACAGCGCGGAATGGCTGTAGAAATCCCAGCCGTCGCTGTAGCTGGAGCGCATGATGCGGGACGGCTCCAGGAAGCTGCCCGGCCAACCGCCCGCCACCACATCCACCACATGGCCGCGCACCTTGATGCCGTCGCGCGAGGTGCTCCAGGCCATGAACTCGGCAAAGCCTTCGTCGTACCACGGCATGCGGCGATCGTCGCGGTAGAACTCTGACGTGCCCCACATGCCGGGCTGGATGAAGCGGCCGGACAGATAATGCACATACTCGTGGCGCACCAGCTCCTCCAACGTCAGATAGCTTTCCTTCGGCACTTCGCGCTGGAAGGTGTAGAAGGTGCCGTCTTTTTCGATGTAGATGCCGCCGTTATCGGTGGACAGATCGTTCAGCAGACCCTGGAAGCGCTGGTAGTCGGTCTTGGTGCCGTAGATCACCATGCGCAGCTTGGCGTTGCCGTCATCTGGGACCGGATTGCTGGTGCCGGCCACGCGGAACAGCTGGGTCTGCACCTGTTTCATGGCGTAATACAGCGGCTCGACATCAGCCAGACTCAGCGGCGTTTCGAATACCAGATTGCCGTTATCGAAGCTCCAGCGATTGGGGAACAGATGCGCGCGCAGCTCCTGCTCGGCCTGGCAGATGCCATAGCGCTCGCAAGGCGTCTTGCCCATCTTCTTCAAGGCATACACGGCCTCGGCCCAGGCCGCGCCGTACTTCTCCCCCTTCAGATGCTGCGCCACCGCCGTCTCCGCTTGCGGCGCGGTGCGCGGATACTGCATGAAGCGGCCGGTTTCGCGCAGCGTGTTCAGGAACATCTGCTCGTCGGCAAAGGCCGATTGGCCGGCGCGGGTCAGCCCTGCCAGGCTGGCCACCAGGCCATCCAGCTGCCCCTGCTCCACCTTCTGCGCAAAGTCCGGCTGGTAGTGCATATTGAACAGCAGGGTCTGCATCGGGTGCAGCGCGAAACGGGCCCAATTGTCCTTGACTGCTGCGTTGTAACGGCCGAAGAAACGGCCCAGCAACGGCAGCGCATAATCGGCCTTGCGCACCGAGTCGGCCAGGATCATGGTTTCCGCCACGCTCTGCCGCGCGTCCCGCTCGCGATACCAGCTATCGGCATCGCCGCTGCCATCCAGCGCCTTGACATTCCACAGCGCGGCATTGGCCGCCATCGCTTCCACCACCTGCATTACCGGCTGATCCACCGCCGGGCCGTAATCGCCCACCTCCTGGGCATGGCTGTATTGCAGGAAATAGCCGGCCTTCAGGAACACCGCCAGCGGCCACAAACCATTGGCGTTTTGGCCGCCCCAATTGGCCGCGCGCGTTCGCGCTTCGGCCGCCGCCAGCTTCATATTGGCCGGCGATACCGCGCGGTAGCTCAGCGCGTCCGCCTGGAACAAGCGGTTGACGCAAGTGCCGTCCACGCTGGCCACATAGCGCACCAAGTCCTGGCCGGACAGCTGGCCGAACTTGGCTTCATCGCAGTTGGCATACTGCGGCGCAAGCAGCTTGCCGCGGGCCGCCGCCCGCGCCGACTGGCCTTGCGGACCTTGAACCCGTGCGGGCGGCTGGGCGCTGCCCTCCGCCGGCGCTGCCGGCGGCAAGCCATGCGGATAGTCCGGCTTTTCCGACAAGGCGGGAGAGTGCGAGGAGTAGCGCGCAGCGGGCTGATTGGCCTGCGGCGCCGGCTGACTGGAAGACCGCTGCTGGCCGCCGTCGGTGGCCACGCAAGCGGATAAGGCGATTGCGATCACGGAAAGCCCCCAGGCCCGATACCGGCGGGGAGATAGATTTGTTTTCATTGACTCATCCATTTTGATGAAATGACGAAAGGCTATTGCAATTCGCCGGACGAATCATAATGGATGAGATCGATATTGAATATTGTGTTTAAGGCCAGGTATTAATCTTAAACAATTAAATAAAAGCGGTAATTTTCACGAATGGCGGATTTTCCGCAATAATCCGCTCATCCGCCGGGTCTTTTCTCTGGAGTTGATATTGCGCAAGCTTGCCGGCGCTGACTGCTCAATGGTGGAACTCCGGATTCTTTCAATCAGTCCATTTGGGATGCTGTCGCCTTGCGCGACTGCCTTGAGCCGCCTTCGCCAACCCATTTCAGCCATCGCCTCCATGAGAATATCCAGCCTCGATTGCACCCGCGTCATCGCCATCGCCGCCATCATGGCCTTGCATGTCGCGCCGTTCGCCAGTCCGTTCAATCCCGCCCCCTGGGCCGCCGCGCCCTATGCCTGGATTGCCGATTTCATCAATCAGGCCGGCCGTTTCGCGGTGCCGTTCTTCTTTCTGTGCGCCGGCTATTTCGTGCAACCCAAGCTTTCGGCCGAAACCCTGGCGCCGGCCTTGCGTTATTGCCGCCCCATTTTGCTGCTGTGGGTGCTATGGAGCCTGATCTACGCCTTTTTGCCGATGGATCTGCCCGCCGTTCTGGACAAGGGTTACGTCCAGGGCATGCAAGGCCAATGGGGCATGCTGCTGGCTCATCCTCTGGATCTGCTGCTGGTGGGCGGCATGCTGCATCTGTGGTTTCTGCCAGCCTTGATGCTGGCGGTGCTGATGATTGCCGGCGCGCATCGGCTGCGATGGGAAAACGGACTCCTGCCGCTGGCTATCGCGCTGTACCTGATCGGCCTGGCCGGCGGCTCCTACGCCAAGCTGCTGGACATCCAGTGGGATTTCAACACCCGCAACGGTCCATTCTTCGCGCTGCCGCTTGTGCTGGCTGGCGTCCTGCTCCGGCAAACCGGCCGCCGGCTGGGCGACAAGGCGGCAATCGGCCTGATGCTGGGCGGCATGCTGTTGTACCTTGTCGAGCTGTGGGGGCTGAACCGCTACGCGCAGAGCGGCTTCCGCGGCCACGATTTCCTGCTGGGTTCTCTGCCTTGGGCGCTGGGCCTGTTCTGGTTGCTGTTGAACCACCCGCAATGGGGGCGCGATTCCTGGCTGGAAAAACAGGCGCCCAATGTCCTGGGCATCTACTGCCTGCACATGTATTTCGTGGCGGTGATGCTGATCGGCACTCCGGGCGTGGTTTCCATCGCCTGGGAAGCCGCCAAGCTGCCGCTGCTATTGATCCTGGTGGCGGTCAGCATGTGGACGCTGTCCCGCGCACCAGCGCTCAAGGTGCTGGTCCGCAAAGCCTGACGCGGACAAAGAATGCAAAAAAAGCCGCTTTACGCGGCTTTTTGCGGTGGACGGCTGAGATCAGTGACGCGCTTCGCGCACTGCCGCCACCACGTCGTAATCAAACAGCTGGTTGATGTCGTCTTCGTCGAACACGTAATGCTGGTTGCAGTAATCGCAGACGATTTCCACGCTGCCCTGCTCCACCATCACTTCGCCGACTTCCTGGCCGCCCAGCATGGTCAGCATATTGCTGACGCGCTCGCGCGAGCAATTGCAGCTGAAACTGACGCCTTCCTGCTCGAACACGCGCACCTCTTCCTCATGGAACAGGCGGTGCAGGATGTCCTCGGCGCCCAGGCCGAGCAGTTCATCCGCCTTCAACGTGCGGCCCAGCGTCTGGATGCGGTTCCAGCCTTCGGCTTCGCCGTGGCCTTCCGGCAGGCGCTGCAACAGCATGCCGGCGGCGGTGCTGTCGTTGCTGGCCAATACCAGGGCGGTGTCCAGCTGCTCGGAACGCAGCATGTAGTTTTCCAGCATCTGGCCGACGGAGTCGCCCTCCAGCGCCACAATGCCTTGCCAGGTCTGGTTCTTGTCCAGGCGCGGCTCCAGCGTCAGCACAAATTTGCCGCCCTCGCCCAGGAGTTCGCTCAGCGGCTTATTCGCGAGCTCGCCGTCCCATTTGGCCGTGGCGCGCACGGTGCGATCGTTGTTGCACTCCACCACCGCCAGCTTCAGCGCGCCGGTGCCGTGGATTTGCAGAATCAGCGTGCCATCGAATTTCAGATTGGCGGCCATCAGCACCGAGGCGGCCATCATCTCGCCCAGCACGGTTTTCAAAACCGGCGGATAGGCGCGGCGGCTCAGCACCTGCTGCCAGGCGCCGTCCAGCCTCACCAGCGCGCCGCGGACCGGCGCGCCGTCAAACAGGAATCGTTGCAGTTTGTCGTGTTGGTTCATGCTCATGCTTCCTTGGCCGCGGCGGCGGCCAGTTCAACGGTATAGACGGTCATCGGCAGCGAGGAGCTGACGTCGAATTCGCAGCCGGCGCGCACGCCGATCTCGGCGATTTCCTTGGCCGTCAGGTCCTGGTCGTACACCGCGTACATCGCCCCCATGGCGAACTTGCGGCCGGAGCCTATCGCCCAGACGCGGGAGAACTCATAGATCTCGCGCATCGGATAGACGCCGAAAATGCCGTGCCGATTGGCGATCACCACCATCATCTGGCTGGATTCGTACGGATCTTCCTCGTCCTCTTCCGGCCGCAGATAGAAGGCGTCCTTCAATTTGGGATGCAGCTTGCGGAAGGTTTCAAAAATGCCTTGGCGGCTGCTCAGATCCTTCTTTTTCAGATCGGCCAGCGCGCCTTTCAGCACCAGATCGTGCGCGGCGGAACCGGACACCGCCAGATAGCTGTCGCCATGCTGGAAGATCTTGTCATGGAAACAATCGTACGGCGCCAGCAGTTTCTGGTCGTCGCCGAAAGTCGTCTGGCTGTCTGCGGCAATAGCGATCTGATTGCCCTTGCGTACGGCCACGATGGTTGTCATGCGGCTTACCTTGCTCTTGTTGCGGGCCATTCGGCCCCATCCGCTGACAGATAGGGGCGATTTGCGGTTTTTCCAGCCCGTGGCGAGCGCCAAAACCGCCAAATATACCACAGCGCCGCCTCCCGCTCCATGCCGCGCTCAGGGCTCTACGCCAACGCGCTCCACCTGCATTGGCGCGGCCGCGCCTGGCAGCCAGCGCTGATAAAGCTTGCGGAAGCTGCCGTCGCGCTTGAGATCGCGCAGCGTCTGCTCCCAAGCCAGAATGGTGGCGCGGTCGGTGCCGCGGGAAAAAGCCAGGTAGAGATCAATCTTCTCCAAAGGCTGCAGCAGCTCGATTTCCTGCACCGGCAGCCCGGCCTTGCGCATTACGTTGTCAACCACGCTGTCGCCCTCCGACCACATCGACACGCGACTGGCGTGCAACAGCAACGCGGACTGCACCGGGTCGGTGCTCTCCACGATATTCTTGAATCCATGCTGCTTGGCCACCGCCAGGAAAATGCTGCTGCGAAAAGCCGTCACCGGCTGCACCTGCAGCTTGTCTCCCAGGCGTCGCAGCGCCTCCGCCTCTCCCTTGCGACAATAGAGATTGATCTCCGACGCCGCCACCGGGCCAACCATGGTCATCAATTTTTCCCGCTCGGCCGTGCGGCCCAGCACAAACAGCAGCACATTGGGGCGATTCAGCAGAAAATTGTAGGCGCGCGCCCACGGCAGCAATTTCACCGGCTGGTCCTGATGCAGGCGATGCTGAATCTGGTTGACCAGATCCACCGCCATCCCCTTCACCTCGCCGCCGTCTTCAAAACTGATGGGCGGCCACTCATCGGTATAAATGGACAAAGGCTCCAAGGCGAGGGCGGGCGCCATCGCCCACAACAGGGCCAGGCCTGACAAGAGACGAATCAGCATGAAACGCTCATCCTTAATACGGGTTTTTCTCAGCATAATCGCCAGACACCCGTTCCGCCTCCTTCGAACTAACACGAATCAAAACTCCCGGCTAAGCCGCTGTTAAATCAGCACTTTTGTACAGGAATAGCGGTTCTTACTTATAAACAAGCGGCCTACAGACGGATATCATGCAATGGCAAAGTTCAGCCCGCCAATGCCTACAGGGCCAGGCGGAGACCCCCTTTTCGTAAAGGTGAGTGCCATGCTTGACAGCAAACTGGAACTGGATGAACCACTGGAATGCATTCTGCAACGTCCCTTGACCGGCTTTGAGAAACAACAACTCAAAGCCAAGCAGCAAATGCCCAGCAATGAGGCTTTTGAGGGCGATGAGGATGCCGCTGAAACCCACCCCATGCGCCGACGCCTGAAGGACATGGCGATAATGCAGGTGGTGCATGTTGACTATCCGCCGCATGAGAGCCGCAAAACGCTGATTGAGATTCCAATCGGCGCCAAAACCGCCTGAATCCGAAGCGCCAATCGAAAAGGCCCCATCTAGTAGATGGGGCCTTTGGTTTGCTGCCATATGCGGCAAGTCCATCAAGCCGCACAGGATTGCCGCCGATAAGCCAGCAGGCTTACGCTCCGGCCGGCATCCGCTGGCCTGCGGGCAGCAAACGGCGCAACTCGCGCCACATGATCGCCATGACCAGCACGCCCAACAGCAGGTTGACCAAGGGCATCGCCAGCCAGACGCCGTCCAGGCCCATCAGCAAGGGCAGCAGGCCCAGCGACGGCAGCAACAGAATGGTCTTGCTTATCGTGATGCCCAAGGCCAGCCGCGTCATCGCCATCGCCTGCAGGGCGGTGCATCCCACCACCACCAGACCATCCAGCGGCATGGCCAGCAGATGCAATTGCAGCGCGCGGCTGCCCGCTTCGATCAGTTCGGCGCTGCCATCGCTATACCAGCCGGCGATGGCGGCCGGAAAAGCCTGCACCGCGGCCAGCGCAGCCAGGCCAATCGCCATGCACACTTTCAAACCATGCAGCAAGGCGGCGCGAACGCGCTCCGGCTGCCCGGCGCCTGTGGCATGGCCAAGCAAAGGCTGCATGCCCACCGCCAGGCCGTGAATCACCAGCACAAACAGGGACTCGGTATAACCCGCCACCGCATAGGCCGCCACGCTAAGATCATTGCCCCATTGCAGCAGCTGATAATTATGCGCGTACAGCAGCACGGCCAGATTCAGCTCCATCAACAGGCTAGGCGCGCCCAGCGCAATCACGGGCCATAACGCCTGCCAGTCCGGAACCAACGCGCTCAGGCGCAGGCGCAATCCCGCATGGCGGGTGAAGAAATAGCCCAAGCCCAGGGCCAGCACCACGCCTTCGGCGATCAAGGTGCCGATAGCCGCGCCTGCCAGCCCCATCGCCATCAGGCCGACAAACACGTAATCCAGCAAAATGTTCAGCAAGGCGCCCAGCGTGGTCAATACCGTGGCCAGGCCAGGCCGGCCATCATTGCGCACCAGATAGGTGACGAGCATCTGCCCCATGGTCAGCACTGCGCCGCTGAGCATCCACCACAGATACGGATAAGCCTGCTCTCTCACATCTGCCTGCCCATCCGCGCGCAGCCATCCCAACAGCACATCGATATTGGGTAGGCCAAATAGCGGAATCAGCGCGCCAAACAGCGCCAGCAGCAGCAAGGCGGCCAGCAGCGCGCCGCGCGCGCCTGCCATATCGCCCGCCCCTTGGCGGATCGCGATGCGCGTGGCCACGCCCATGCTGATCATCGCGCCCAGACCCACCTGCAGCATCACCATCGGATAGACCAGATTGATCGCGGCCAGGCCATGGCTGCCGACATAGTGTCCGACAAACACGCCATCGATCACGGCGTACAGTCCGGTCACCAGCATGCCGGCAACGGAGGGGATGGCATAGCGCCAGAACAGTTTGGAGACGGGCAGCGTATCTAGATCGCGGGTATGCACGTTCGACATAACAGACAAAAAAGGTTGAGAAAACGCGATTTTATCATTTAATCAATCATGCGTGATTAATTATTTTCCGGCACAATGTCCTGCACAAAGAAAACAATGGAAACGATATGGCGCGCAAAACCAAGGAAGACTCTCAAAAAACCCGGGACGCGATCCTGGACGGCGCGGAGCGGGTGTTTCTGGCCAAAGGCATCGCCAATGCCACGATGGCGGAAATCGCAGACGCCGCCGGCGTATCGCGCGGCGCGGTGTACGGCCATTACGACAACAAGCTGCAGGTATGCCAGGCCATGATAGACCGCGCCTTCGCGCTGGACGCGCTGCGCTTTCCCGCCCAGCGCGACTCCGCCTGCGACACGCTGCTGGCCGCCGGCTGCTACTACCTGGCGCAGTTTCTGGAGCCGGGCTCGCCGCAGCGAGTCAGCCAGATTCTCTACCTGAAGTGCGAGCAAATTGAAGAGAACCGCAGCGTGCTGCGGCGGCGCGAGATGGCGGACCGGCTCACCATGCACTACACGCGGCGGCAACTGCGCCGCGCCATCGCCCAGGGCGAACTGCCCGCGGCGCTGGATGTGGGACTGACCGCGGAGTATCTGGTTTATCTGTTCACCGGCTTATATGAGTTGCTGGAAAACGGCCCGACCACGCTGCCGCGCTGCGAACGCATCCTGCGCGGCGCGCTGGAAGGACTGCCGCACGCCGCCAGCCTCAGAGCGCCTATTCCACATGACGGCGGAAGCACCACAACGCCAGGCTCAGTGTGACCAGCGCGATCAGCCATAGCGGCAGCAGCCAAGGCCAGGCGTCGGCAAAGCCGTACCCCTTCAAGAATGCCCCTTTGAGAATGGGAATGAAGTAGCTGAGGGGGTTGATCCGCGCCAGCCATTGCAGCGCTTCGGGCATGTTTTCGATCGGCGAGACATAGCCGGACAGGATGACCGCCGGCACCATGAACGAGAACACGCCCAGAAAAGCCTGCTGCTGGGTGCGGGACAGGGAAGAGATGAACAGGCCGACGCCGGCCAGCGCCAGGCCATAGCTTGCCATGCTGAGCAGCAGCAAGGCCACCGAGCCGTCGAACGGCACGCGGTACACCCATACCGCCGCCAGCGCGATCAAACCGCCTTGCAGCAGCGCCACCAGAATGCCGGGCACCGCCTTGCCAGCCATGATGTAGGCCGGCGTCAGCGGCGATACCAATAGCTGGTCGAAGGTGCCCTCCTCGCGCTCGCGCGCCACCGACAGGGCGGTCACGATCAAGCAGCCTATGGTGGTGATGATGGCCACCAGACTGGGCAGCACATGCCATTGATATTCCAGATTGGGATTGTAGAGATTGCGCACCGCCACCTGCGGCATGGGACCGTCGCGCTCGGCCTGATAGGCTGCCACGACTTGGCCAATATAAGCGCTGGCGATCTGCCCGCTGTTGGAGCGCCGTCCATCGACGATCACCTGCAGCGGCGCGCTCCGCCCAGACGCCAGGGCACGAGAGAAATCCTGCGGAAACACCACCGCCAGCAGCGCGCACTGCCGGTCTATGCAATCGCGCAGCTCAGGCAGGCTATGCACCGGCACCACATGATCGAAGGTGGCGCTGACGGCCAGCCGCTTCACCAACTCCTGCGATGCCGCGCCGGCATCCTGGTTGTATACCGCCAGGCTGGCATGCTTGACCTCCAGCGTGGCGGCAAACGGAAACACCACCAGCTGCAATAGCACCGGCACCACCAGCAACAGCCGTCCCTGGCGATTGCCCATGATGGTCTGCAATTCCTTGACGATCAGCCACAGCAAGCGTTGCCACATGGTATCAATCCAGAGTTCGTCTAGTCTTGCGCACGGTCTGCCCCAGCCAGAACGCGCCCAGCGCGATCAGGCTGGCGGCGTTGAACCACAGCAGCGACGGGATCACGCCGGCCTGGAACAGCGTCTGCAACGTGCTGGCGAAATAGCGCGCGGGCAGGATGCGGGTCAGCCACTGCAAGGGCAGCGGCATGCTGGAAATCTCGAACACAAAGCCGGACAACATCAGCGCCGGCAAATAGCCGGCGGTCAGCGCCGCCTGCGCCGCGTCAAACTGGGTGCGCATCACCGTGGACAGGAACAATCCCATCCCCAGCGCATTGGCCAGGAACAAGGAGGACATCAGCCACAGCAGCCACAGCGGCCCGCGGAACGGCACCTGCATGACAAACACCGCCACCAACAGGCACAACAGCATGGCGGCGATGCCCAGCACGTAATACGGCAAGATCTTGGACAATAACAGCTCGGCCCGGCTGACCGGCGTGGACAGCAGCGCCTCCATGGTGCCGCGTTCCCATTCGCGCGCCACCACCAGCGACGACAACAGCGCGCCGACAATGGTCATGACGATGGCGATGGTGCCGGGCACCAGAAAGTTGGGACTCTCCGCGCTGGGGTTGAACCAGACGCGCTGCTCAACCTCGATGGCCGGCGGCGGCGCCTGCCCATGCTCGTCCGCTTCCGCCTGCTGCCACTGCAGCCAGGCGCCCTGCGCATAAGCGGCGACGAAATTGGCGGTATTGGGCTCGGCGCCGTCCGTCAGCAGCTGTATCGTGCCGCTGCGCCGCTGCCAATTGCGCGAAAAATCGTTGGCGATGATCACCGCGCCGCGTATCTTGCCGTGGGCCAGCATTTCATCGAGCTCCGCGCGCGACTTGACCGGCTTCACCTCGAACGACGGCGTGGCATGGAAAGTAGCCGCCAGACTTTGCGCGGCGGCGCCGCCATCCTGGCTCAGCAGGCCCAGGCGGATATGGGCCGAATCCAGATTCACCGCGTAACCCAGGATGAACAGCAAGGCCACCGGCAGGATGAAGGCGATCAGGATGCTGCTCGGATCGCGCACGATCTGGAAGCTCTCCTTGCGGCACAAGGCCCATAGTCTGCGCCAGTTCATCGATCCGCCTCCTCCACCAACTGGATGAACGCATCTTCCATCGTCGGATTGGGCCTGGCCGAACTGGCGACGCTGGCCTTCAGCGCATCCGGCGTATCCAGCGCCAGCAGCTTGCCGCGATACACCAGGGCGATGCGGTCGCAATACTCCGCCTCGTCCATGAAGTGGGTGGTCACCAGCACGGTGACGCCCTTCTCCGCCAGGCCGTTGATATGCGTCCAGAATTCGCGCCGCGTCACCGGGTCCACGCCTGAGGTCGGCTCGTCGAGAAACAACAAGGGCGGCTCATGCATCACCGCGCAGGCCAGCGCCAGCCGCTGCTTGAAACCCAAGGGCAGCGTGGCGGCCACCTCGTCCATATACGGCCCCAGGCCGAACACCTGCTCCATTTGCCCGACTTTCTCCTTCTGCGCCTTGCCGGACAAGCCATAGACGCCGGAGAAGAACATCAGATTGCGCCGCACCGTCAACTGGGCATACAGCGAAAACTTCTGCGCCATATAGCCCAGCTGCTGCCGCGCGGCGGTCGGGCTGGTTTTCAAATCCAGCCCCATCACCAGCGCCTGCCCGGCGCTGGGTTTGAGCAGGCCGCACTCCATCTTGAAGGTGGTGGACTTGCCGGCGCCATTCGGCCCCAGCAGGCCGAATACCTCGCCGCGCCGCACGGCGAAGCTGACATCATCCGTGGCGTAGAAATCGCCAAAACGCTTGGTCAGCCCCCGCGCCTCGATCACGGACTCCTCATGATGGACGGGCACTGGCGGCATCACCTCGGCCAGCACCGAATCGCCGCCCGGTCCGCCGCCCAGCAGGCTGATGAAAGCATCTTCCAGCCGCGGCGGCGCGGGCTGCAGCGCGGCGTCCGGACCGGCATCGGCCAGTCGCAAATCCGGCCAGCGTTTTTCATCGCGCAGCAACAGGCGCAAACCGCTGCCCTGTATCGTGCCGTCCATCAGCTCAGGCTGGCGCAACAGGCGCTGCAGCAGCTGGCGGCGGCTGCCGGCGATGCAGGACAAGCGAAGGCAGCGCCCGGCCAGCGGCCGCGTCAGCTCGGCCGGCGGGCCGCCGGCGCGGATGCGGCCTTGGTCCATCAGATAGACCACGTCGCAAGCCTCCGCCTCGTCCAGATACGCGGTGCTCAACAGTATGGTGATGCCTTCGGCCGACAGCGCGCGGATCAGCTTCCATAGTTCGCGGCGCGAGATCGGATCCACGCCGACGCCCGGCTCGTCCAGCAGCAGCACCCTGGGCTTGCCCAGCAGCGAGCAGGCCAGGCCCAGCTTCTGCTTCATGCCGCCGGACAGCTTGCCGGCGTAGCGACCGGTGAATGGCGCCAGGTCGGTCAACGCCAGCAGGCGCTGGAATTCCCCGCCCTTGTCCTGGACGCCCACCTCGCGCAATTCGGCGTACAAGTCCAGGTTTTCCTGCACCGTCAGGTCTTCGTACAAGCCGAATTTCTGCGGCATATAACCGATGTTGCGCCGCAAGGCATCGGCGTCGGCTTGCGGGTCAAGCCCCGCTATCCGGGCCGACCCGCCGCTGGGCGACAGCAAACCGGCCAGCATGCGCAAGAGCGTGGTCTTGCCCGCGCCGTCCGGCCCCACCAGCCCGGCGATGCAGCCCGCAGGAATCTCCAGATCCACCTCCGCCACCGCGTCCATGCTGGCGCCGGGGAAGCGCTTGGCCAGCTTTTCGGCGCGGATGGCGGCGCTCATGACTCCAGCCTCACCGTCACGGGCATGCCCTGGTTCAGGCCGGCGTCGGCGTCGCTCACCACCACGCGGATGCGATAGACCAAGGCCGTGCGCAAATCGACGGTTTCAACCGACTTGGGGGTGAACTCGGCGGTCGGCGAAACAAAGCCGACCACACCGTGATAGCGCTTGTCCGGGTGGCTGTCGCTGGCAATCGTCACCTTGGTGCCTGAAGAAAAACGGCCCAGCTGGCTTTCCGTTACATAGGCGCGCACCCACACCGGCTGGCGCAGCGACAGATTGAACGCCGGCGCGCCTGCCTGCACCAGGCTGCCGACCTCCACCGCCCGCGTCAGAATGATGCCGGCGCTGGGCGATTGCAGATTGGCGTCCCGCAAGGCCAGCCGGGCGGCGGCCAGATCGGCGCGCGCCTGTTTCAGCTGGGCGTCGGACTCGGCGATTTCCTCCGGCCGATAACCGTTTGCCAGCAGCTTCCACTGCTGCTGAGCCGCATCGCGCTGGGCCAGCGCCTGATCGCGCTGCGAGCGGGCGGTTTCCAGTTGCTGTTGGCTGCTCGCGCCATCCGGCGTCAGCCGGTTTTGCCGCCGATATTCGCTTTCCGCCTGGACCAGCGCCGCCTTGGCCGCCTCCAGCTTGGCCCGCGCCTGTTCGATGTCCTCGCTGCGGTTGCCCTTGTGGATCAGCGCGTTGCGCGCCGCCAGGGCCGCCTCGTTGGCGATGGCCGCGTTCAGGCTGTTGCGCAGCGGTTCTGCATCCAAGCGGGCCAGCATCTGCCCCGGCTGCACTTGGTCGCCCTCGTCCACCAGCACGCTGGCCAGACGGCCGGACACCCGGAACGACAACGTCACGTCGCGGATATCCACATTGCCGTACAGAGTGGACTGGCGCGCCGCCTCCGCCGCGCGTTGGTAGAGATAGTAGGCGGTTCCGCCCGCCGCCAGCAGCAATAAGACCAAGGCCGCAATCCAACGCTTGCGCATGGTTACTCTCCCATTTTGGTAATGCCGGCCAGCGCCCAGGCCAGGCGTTGCCGCGCCGCCGGAATATCCGCCATCCAGCGCTGGAGCTGCCTCGCCTGCTGCGGCAGCCAATCGCTGGCGGCCAGCGGCCCCCGCGCCAACAGCAAGGGCAGCCCGATGGCCGAGACCAAATAGCACAGCAGTTGCGGCGGCGGCGCGTCTACCAGGCGCCCCTGGCGCTGGGCCCGAGCCAGCAATACCAGCAGCAAACGCATATGGCGCGACGGCAGCCGCAGCAAAAACGCTTGCGCCGCCGGCTCGCCGGCCAGAGCGTCCGCCGCCAGATGGCTGGCGAAACCGGCATGTTCCGCCGCCAGCTGCAGCAGCTGTTCGATGACTTCCCGCAAGCGCGCCAGCGCATCGCCCGGCTGCCGCAGACGGGCCGCCTGGCGCAACTGCCGGTAGATAGGCGCGTACCACAGCTCAACCAGTTCGGTGACAAAGCGTTCGCGGTTGCCGAAGTGATAAACGAAGCTGCCTGGATTCACTCCAGCGGCGGCGGCCACCTCGCGCACCACCAGGCCGCGCAGGCCTGTGCGCCGCACCATGTCCAGCCCTTGGCTCAGCAGGCGCTGCCGGGTATCGCCGGATTTTTTCGAGGCATCCATGGCTGATTTATACGACTGTATAAATCAGTCCGCAATCGAATCTACTCAATATGCTTAGAAAAATCGACACCATCTGCGCAGACGCAACAACTCAGAAGGTTTTGCTCATCAGAAAGCCGGCGCCAAACCACAGGCCAACCGTCATCAGCGGTTCGGCCATCTTGGGGCCCAGCAACATCAGCGGCGCGCGGAAACGCACCCGCACCGGCCACAATAGCGGAATGCCCGCCGGAGTCAGCCAGTCCCCTACCAGATGCGAGGCGTAACCGACGCACAGGCCCAGCACCAGAGGCATGGCGTGACCCAGCCGGACACCCCACTCGTGCAGGCAGGCCGCGCTGGCGTAGAACACGCCCGCCACGGCCAGCAGGCTGTGGGTGATGCCGCGATGGCCAAACAGATAGGCCACCGGGCGGGAGAGGAAGGGAATGCGCCGGCCCAGCCAGCTCTTGGGATGATCGATATCCGGCAGCAGCGAACCCGCCAGGCCGCCGGCCAGCAGCAATGCCGCCATCAGCGGCGGCGCATGCAAGACCAGCGCGGCGGCCACCGCGCAGAACGCGCCAAACGCGACATGCGTGGCCACCATCATGCGGCTACCCAGCCGCTTTCTTTCATTGCCATTTCCATACTGCCCCTGCGGCATGTTGACATCACTTGCTACCGACCGCACATGCCGCCATCGCATCACCTGGCCCATCGCCTTGCGCGACGAGCGGGCGCCATGCTACTGCCGTCCGGCTGCAGATGCAAAAAAACTTGCCGAATACCCTTTTAAAAACCTCATCCTATGCAAATGGCTTCGATGGCGGCAGCTGACAAGCGTCACGCCAGCTTCGAAAAAACAAAAACCGGATGGCTGACACCACCCGGCTTGATTGGACTGCGCTGCAGAATTTGGACGCGCTACACCTGGAATTGCGCAACAGACGAACGCAGGCTGCCCGTCACCTCCTCGATGCGCAAAATGCTTTCCGAGGCCTGGGTGGCCGCCACGGCGTTGCCGGACGCCACCTGGGCGATCTTCTCCACATGCCGCGCGATGTCCTGGCTGGCCGTGCCCTGCTCCTGCAGCGCGTGCGAGATGTCGTTGACCACCTGCACCACCTGGCTGGCGCTGCCGTGTATGCGCTGGATCAGCTCGCCGCCCTGCTCCGCCAGTTCCAGCCCGGTGCGGACCCGCGCCACCGTCTCGCTCATATTCTGCCGCGACAGGTCGGAACTGGCCTGAATTTCGCTGATCATCTCCGCGGTTTGTTCCGTGGCCTTGGCCGTGCGCTCGGACAGCTTGCGCACCTCGTCCGCCACCACCGCGAAGCCGCGGCCGGTCTCGCCAGCCCGCGCCGCCTCGATAGCGGCGTTCAGCGCCAGCAGATTGGTCTGATCGGCGATGTCCTTGATCACCTGCATGATGCTGGAAATGGTGGACGTCTTGCTGGCCAGCTCGGCGATGGCGGCTTCCGTCATGTCCACGGTCTCGCTGATGCCCTGCATCTCCGCCACGGCCTTGGCGATCACCTCGCTGCCGGAGGCGGACAGCTGGCCGGAACCCTGCGACACGGTGCGCGCGTCCACCGCATGCTGGGCGATGTGGTTGATGCTGACGGTCAGCTGCTCCACCGACGCCGCCATGGCCGCCGCGCCCTCGCTCTGTCCCTGCGAATTGTCCGCCACCATGCGGGCGCCGCCCACCACGTCGGCGTTCAGGCGGCCCAGCTCATCGGCGTCGCGCATGATCTCGCCGACCAGCCGCCGCAGCTGCCCCTGCATCTCGCGGATATTCGACAGCAAACTGTCGCGATCGCCCTCCGCCAGCGTGATCTCGCGGTCCAGCTTGCCGGCGGCGATCTCGCGCACGATGGCGGCGGCTTCGGACGGCTCCGCGCCGAGTTCGCGCATCACGCTGCGATACACCCACCAGCCCAGCGACAGGCTCACTACCATAAACAGCAAGACCTGCCCGCCCACGCTCAAGAGCTGGCTCAACAGCACCGCGTTGACATCATCCAGATACAAACCGGTGCCGATGATCCAGCCCCAGCGCGGCGTGGCCTGGAAGTAAGCCATTTTCGGCTGCGGCTGGGCCGCGCCGGGCTTGGCCCACACATACTGGACATAGCCCTTGCTGCCGCCGTCCCGCAAAGCCTGCTCGAACAGCGCGCCGATATCGGCCCCGGCCCCGTCCTTGACGCCGTGCATATTGCGGCCTACCAGCTTGGGATTCATGCCATGGGCCAGCCATTTCAGGTCCTTGTCCAGCGCGAAGAAATACTCGTTGCCGTCAAACCGCAGGCGCGTCAGCTCCTGCAGCGCCAGGCGCTGCGCCTCCGCCTCGGGCACCAGGCCTGCGGCCGCTTGCGCCTCATGCCGCGCCACCAGACTGTTCACGGTCTCCACCTGGCTGCGCAGCAAATCGCGCCGATCAGACAGCATTTGCTGGCGCAACGCGTTCATCAGCAAAGCGCCCAGGATGCACACCAGCACGATGGCGCCTATGGTCTGCAGCAACAAGCGTCTTTTCAGGGAAATGGTTCTCGCCATTGCTCCGTCCGGTTTGTAAGAAAAACAGAACAATAACCCAGTCAATTATTCAATTTCAATATTTACTGCCGATTTCTTGATTATTGTCATTTACCTTTTGCAGACCACGCCCGCCTCTTTGCCTCAACGCGGCAAATGAAATGCCGCCCGCCTTCATGGCGGACGGCATGATGGCATGCCTCAATCGCCTCGAACTACAGCACCCCGGCCAGATACCCCGCCCCCAGCAAGGCGATGCCGCCGCCCAGCACTCGGGCGTACCAGGCGCTGCGCTCCTTGAAGAACGCGCCTATGGCCATGCCGGCGATGTGCAGGATCATGGTGCCCAGCGCCATGCCGCTCAGCGCGGCCACGGCTTGGGCCGCCGGCAGCTCGCTGCCGTGGGCGATGCCATGAAACAGCGCGAACAGCCCCACTACGGCGAGCCCCCAGGGCAAGGCCAGCCGCACGCGGGCGCATACCAAGAGGCCCAGCACCAGCAAGGAAGCCGCGATCATCGGCTCCACCACCGGCACGGCCGCGCCGGTAAAGCCGATCAGCCCGCCCACCAGCAACAGCCCGGCGAAGGCAAACGGCATCGCCCATACCTGGCGCGTGGCCAGCACGCTCCAGATGCCCACCGCCAGCATGGCGGCGAAGTGGTCCAGCCCGGTGAACGGGTGGACAAAACCCATGAAGAAGGCCGTGCCGTGGTGGATGCCGGCATCGTTGCCGATGTGCGCCAGCGCCAGGCCCGGCAGCAAGGCCATCAGGGGGAGCGATATCCAGATGCGTGTTTTCATTTTCGTTTCCTCAGGTCAGTCAATTTCATTGTTCGCTCAGCCGCCGGTGTGCGACATGAAGCGCAGCACCCGACTGGGCGCGGCTTCAAAATCATGGCCCCAGGGCTTGCGCGCCACCGCCCGCCGGATGGCGGATGACAGCGCCTCGTCGCCGGCGCCGCCGCGCAACAGCGGCCGCAATTCCAGCTTATGCTCCTGGCCCAGACATAGATAAAGCGTGCCGTCCACCGTCAGCCGCACGCGGTTGCAGGTGGCGCAGAAGTGCTGGGACAGCGGCGTGATGAAACCCACCTGCCCGCGCCCGTCGGCGGTTTGCCAGTAGCGGGCGGGGCCGCCGCCCAGCTCGGCGGCGCAGGGTTGCAGCTTGAATCGCCGCGCCAAGCGCGCTCTCACCGTGTCCAGCGGCAGATAGGCGGCGGCGCGGCCGGCCTCGCCCATGGGCATGGCTTCGATCAGGCGCAGAATGAAGCCATGCTCGAAACAAAACGCCGCCATGGATTCGATCTCCCCGTCGTTGACGCCGCGCAGCGCCACCATATTCAGCTTGATCGGGGCCAGTCCGGCCGCCTTGGCCGCCATCAGGCCGGCCAGCGTGGCGTCCAGGCTGTCGCGGCCGCACAGCTCGCTGACGCATTCGCGCCGCAGCGAATCCAGGCTGACGTTGACGCGGGCCAGGCCGGCCGCCTTCAGCGCCGCGGCATGCCGGGCCAAGCGCGTGGCATTGGTGGATAGCGACAAGTCGCGCACGCCGTGCGCGGCGGCCAAGTCCGCCACCAGATCGACGATGCCGGCGCGCAGCAGCGGCTCGCCGCCGGTCAGCCGCACCCGGCCCACGCCCATGGCGGCGAACAGGCTCACGACGCGGCGGATTTCGGCAAAGCTCAGCCAGTCGGCGCGCTCGGCGTAGGACGCGTCGCCCGCCGGCCGGCAATAGCGGCAGCGCAAATCGCAGCGATCGGTCACCGACAGGCGCAGATAGTCGATGCGCCTGCCGTGGCGGTCGGTCAGCGGCAGCCTGTCCATGCTCAATCAGCCAGCGCGGCCTTGCGCAGGTCCGCCTTGAGCCGCGCGTAGACGCCGCGCGCGTGGTTTTCGGCCCAGGCCTGGTCGGCGATCGGCTCCACGCGCACCGTGCAGTACTTCAGCTCCGGCGTCTTGGAGATCGGGTCAAGGTGGTCCACCGTCAGCTCGTTGCAAGCGCCTATCCACCACTGGTAAGTCATGTACACTGCGCCGGCGTTGACGCGCGGATTGTGGTTGGCGCGCGTGATCACCTTGCCGCGGCGCGACGCTACCCAAACCAGCGACTGGTCGGCGATGCCGAACTTCTTGGCGTCATCCGGATGGATTTGTACAAAGCCCGGCTCGTCGGCCAGCGTCTGCAAGGCCGTGCAGTTGCCGGTCATGGAGCGGCAGGAGTAATGGCCTACCTCGCGCACCGTGCACAAGCCCAGCGGGTAGTCGGCGTCCACCGTTTCCAGCGGCGGGCGCCACTCGGTGGCGAACAGCCTGGCCTTGCCGCTGGGCGTGTCGAACTGAAAACCCTCGTATAGCCACGGCGTGCCGGGGTGGTCTTCGCTTGGGCACGGCCACTGCACATAGCCCAGGCCGGCCATCTTGTCGTAGCTGGCGCCGGCGTACAGATGGCACAGGCCGCGCAGCTCGTCCCAGATTTGCTGGGCGTTGTCATAGTGCATGGGGTAGCCCATGGCCGTGGCGATCAGGCTGTAGATTTCCCAGTCGTCCTTGACGTCGGCCGGCGGCTCAATGGCCTTGTAGCAGCGCTGGAAGCCGCGGTCGGCGCTGGAGAACACGTTTTCATGTTCGCCCCAGGAAGTAGCGGGCAAAATCACGTCGGCAGCCATGGCCGTTTTGGTCATGAAGATGTCCTGCACGATGATCAGGTCCAGCTTCTCGAAGGCGCGCCGCATCATGCCTAGGTCCGGCTCGGTCTGCAACGGGTCTTCGCCAAAGATGTAATAAGCCTTGAGCGTGCCCGCCTCGATGCGATGCGCCACCTCGGTGATGCTGCAGCCCTTCTCGGCCGGCAGGCTGTCCACACCCCAAGCCTGTGCAAAGCGGGCGCGAGCCTCGGCGTCGCTGACGTCGTAATAGCCCGGCAGGGTGTTCGGCAGCGCGCCCATGTCGCAGGCGCCCTGGACGTTGTTCTGGCCGCGCACCGGACCAACGCCGACATGCGGCCGCCCCAGGTTGCCGGTGAGGGTGGCGAGGCTGGACAAACCCTTGACCACATCCACCGCCTGGCCCCACTGGGTCACGCCCATGCCCCACAGAATGGTGGCGCTGGGCGCGGCGGCGTACATGCGGATGGCCTGGCGGATCAGATCGGCCGGCAGGCCGGTGATCTCGGCCGCGTACTCAGGCGTGTACTTGGCCACGGCGGCCTTGTATTCTTCGAAGCCCTCGGCGTGTTCGGCGACGAAATCCGGCTGGTACAAGCCCTCGCTGATCAGCACATTGGCGAAGGCGTTGACCAGCGCCATGTTCGAGCCGTTCTTCAATTGCAGATGCAGATCGGCCACGCGCGCGGTTTCGATGTAGCGCGGGTCGCAGACGATGATCTTGGCGCCCTTCTGTTTGGCCTTGAGGATGCGGCGGGCGACGATGGGGTGGGAATCGGCCGCGTTGTAGCCGAACACCAGGATGCAATCCGTGTCCTCGATCTCGCAGATCGAGTTGCTCATCGCGCCGTTGCCCAGCGTGGCCATCAGGCCGGCCACCGATGGCCCGTGGCAGACGCGGGCGCAGCAGTCGATGTTGTTGGTGCCGATCACCGCGCGGGCGAACTTCTGCGCGATGTAATTCGATTCATTGCCGGTGCCGCGCGAGGAGCCGGTGCACATGATGGCGTCCGGGCCGTGCTCGCGCTTGATCTGGCCAAGCTTGCCTGCCACGAAGGCCACCGCCTCGTCCCAGCTCACGCGCTCGAACTCGCCGCCGCGCTGGCGCCGTATCATCGGATGGCGCAAGCGCGGGGTCAGCAGCTTGGTGTCGTTGAGGAAGTCCCAGCCGTAATAGCCCTTCAGGCACAGCTCGCCTTGATTGGTCACGCCGTCCGCGCCTTCCGCGCCGACGATCTTGCCGTTTTCCACCAGCAGATTGAGCTTGCAGCCCGAACCGCAGTACGGGCAAACCGAAATTACCTTTTCCATTTTCCGTGTCCTTTTCCCGGATGGCGATGCGTCAAAGCGGCAGCGCCGGCGTGTCCAGCGCGGCCTGTTGGCGGCGTTTTTGCAAAGCGGCCTCCAGCGCCTGTGGCTCCACCATGCGCAGCGCCTTGGTGGGACAGGTGGCGATGCAGGCCGGGCCGCCGGCTTTGCCCGCGCACAAGTCGCACTTCAGCGCCTTGGCCTTGATCTGCCGCGTGGCAAAGCTGCCCGGCTCCGGCCGCTGCGGCACGGTCACCACCTGTATCGCGCCGTAAGGACAGGCCACCATGCAGGTCTTGCAGCCCACGCAGCGCTCCTGCAGCACCTGCACGCTGCTGCCGGCGTAGACGATGGCCCCGCTGGGGCAGGCATTCAGGCAGGGCGCGTCGTCGCACTGCCGGCACAGCACCGGCGTGCTGATGCGCGCGCTCTTGATCACCGTCAGCCGGGGATGGAAGGTGTCCGGCGACAATGGATCGCCGGGACTCAGCGGATGGGCCAGCGCGCACGCTACCTCGCAGGTGCGGCAGCCGATGCAGTTTTGGGGTTCAGCGATGATGAACCGATTCATGTTCAGCCTCCTCAAGCGGCGGCAGCCGCCCGAACGTCGATTGCAAGCGTTGCGAATTCACGCTCATGACGTTGCATAAGCCATGCCAGCCACGCGCCAAGGCGGCCCATCCCATGCAACGCCCTGTTTCTGAAAAGAATTGCTGTCCGCGCTGCCTTGCCTTCTGTGTCGAAGATCGCCGGCCCTAAGCCGGCATCGTCAGAAGTGACGACGTCTCGACACTGCCGCGCCGCCGCGGCGACGCCCCGCCGCGATGCCGCCGGACCGCCCCATTCAGGAGAAAAACCTTGCACGAACTGACACTTGCGGAACACGTAGTCCACATCGTGGAGGACGCCGCGCGCCGCGCCGGCGCCCGCCGCGTCACCCGCGTCCGGCTGGCATTGGGTTTGCTAGCTCATGTGGAGACAGACACCCTGCTCTACTGCTGCCAGCTGGCGGCGCGCGACAGCCTGGCGGCCGACGCCGACTTCCAGGCCGAGCGCAGTCCGGCCCAGGCCCATTGCGCAGATTGCGGCGCCGACGCCGAGCTTGCCGCGCTGCCGGCGCGCTGCCCGCGATGCGGCGGCGAGAATCTGAGCTTGCAAGGCGGCGAGGAGATGCGGGTGATCGATATCGGAATCAGCTAGGAGGCAAGCATCATGTGCACCACTTGCGGCTGCGGCCACGGACAGGTCCGCATCAATGGCAAACGCAGTCATGGCCATGGCGCGCCCAGAAACGGCTACCGGCTGGCCGGCCAGGCCCACGGCCCGCTGGACGCCGTCCACGCGCCGGACACGCCGGCTGAACGCATCATCGCCATCGAACGGGACATCCTGTCCGACAACGACGCGCGCGCCGCGCGCAACCGCCGGCTGCTGGCGGAGCGCGGCATCTTCGCGCTGAATCTGGTGTCCAGCCCAGGCTCCGGCAAAACCAGCCTGCTGGTGGACACCCTGCGCCGCTGGGCAGGCCGCGCGCCGGTGGCCGTAGTGGAAGGCGATCAGCAAACGGCCAACGACGCCGAGCGCATCCGCGCCACCGGCGCGCCGGCCGTGCAGATCAACACCGGCAAGGGCTGCCACCTGGACGCCCGCATGGTAGCGGAGGCGCTGGACAGCCTGGAACAGGCGCAGGCGATGCCGGATGGCGGCCTGCTGCTGATAGAAAACGTCGGCAATCTGGTATGCCCGGCCGCCTTCGACCTGGGAGAGGCGCACAAGGTGGCGATTCTTTCCGTGACCGAGGGCGAGGACAAGCCGCTGAAATATCCGGACATGTTCCGCGCGGCGGACCTCTTGATCATCAGCAAGACCGACCTGCTGCCGCATGTCGACTTCGACATAGCCGCCGCCATCCGCATGGCGCGCCAGGTGCGCCCCGGCCTGCCGGTGATCCGGCTGTCCATCAAAACCGGCGAAGGCCGCGATGCGTGGCTGGACTGGCTGACCGCCGGCTGCGGCAAGGGAGGCTGAGCATGCCGCGCGAACAACTGACAGTCAGAGGCATCGTCCAGGGCGTCGGCTTCCGCCCCTTCGTCTACCGGCTGGCCGGCGAGCTGGCGCTGTCCGGCTGGATACGCAATGACGGCAACGGCGTGACCATCGAGCTGCAGGGCGGCGACGCGGCGCTGAGCGGCTTCGCCGAAAGGCTGCTGTCGGAACGCCCGCCGCTGGCGCGCATCGACCAGTTGCTGCGCCAGCCGCTGCCGGAACAGGCGCAGCCCGATGGCTTCGCCATCCTAGCCAGCGAATCCGGCGGCGCCCATGCGGCCATAGGCGCCGACAGCTGCGCCTGCGACGCCTGCCTGGCCGAGTTGTTCGACCCCGCCAATCGGCGTTACCGCTACCCTTTCATCAACTGCACCGACTGCGGCCCGCGCTACACTCTGGTCCGGCACTTGCCTTACGACCGCGCCCAAACCAGCATGGCCGTCTTCCCGCAATGCCCGGCCTGCATGGCCGAATACCGCAATCCGCTGCATCGGCGCTTTCACGCCGAGCCCAACGCCTGCGCGCATTGCGGCCCGGAACTGGCGCTGCTCGACGCCGACGGCCCAGTGGCCGGCGACGCGGTGGCGGAGACGCTGGCACGGCTGCGGCGCGGCGAAATCGTCGCCATCAAGGGGCTGGGCGGCTTCCACCTGGCCTGCGATGCCAGAAATGCCGCGGCTGTGGCCAGGCTGCGCCAGCGCAAGGCGCGTGAGGAAAAACCGCTGGCCATCATGGCTGCCAACAGCGCCTCGCTGGCGGGACTGGCTCGGATCGACGAACTGTCCGGCCGCCTGTTGCGCTCGCCGCAACGCCCCATCGTGCTGCTGCCCAAAACCGCCGGCTGCGATGACGCGCTGCCCGGCGTGGCGCCCGACGTGGCTTGGCTGGGCGCGATGCTGCCGTATACGCCGTTGCACTATCTGCTGTTCCACGAGGCAGCGGGCAGACCCGATGGAACATCATGGCTGGCCGAGGCGCAGTCGCTGCTGCTGGTGATGACCAGCGCCAATCCGCGCGGCGAACCGCTGATCACGCGCAACGAGGACGCGCGCGCCCTGCTGCCGCAGCTGGCCGACGCCGTGCTCGAGCATAACCGCGACATCGTCACGCGCTGCGACGACAGCGTGCTGCGCGTGGGCTGCCATGGCCATGCGCAGTTCCTGCGCCGCGGCCGCGGCTATACACCCTGCGCCATCGGCCTGTCTCGCGGCGGCCCGTCCGTGCTGGCGCTGGGCGCGCACCTCAAGAACACGCTGTGCCTGACCCGCGGCAGCGAGGCCTTCCTGTCCCAACACATCGGCGACCTGGACCGCGTAGCCAACTGCCGGGCGCTGGAAGCGGCGGCCGGGCATCTGCAAACCCTGCTGGCCACTCGCCCAGCCTTCATCGCCCATGACCTGCACCCGGATTACTTCAGCAGCCGCCTGGCGCGGGAGCTGGCCGAACGCCTGAACATTCCTGCGCTGGCCGTGCAGCACCATCACGCCCACATCGCCGCCATCCTGGCCGAACAGCAATGCGACGAAACCGTGCTGGGCCTGGCGCTAGACGGGGTGGGCCTGGGAGACGACGGCGGCGCCTGGGGCGGCGAGCTGCTGATGGTGGACGGCGCGCACAGCCAGCGGCTGGGCCATCTATCCACGTTGGCACTGCCGGGCGGCGACCGCGCGGCGCGCGAGCCGTGGCGCATGGCCGCCGCCGCGCTGCATGGCTGGGGCGCAGACGAGGAAATCCCTGCCCGCTTCCCCCATGAAGCCGCCGCGCCGCAATTGGCCCTCTGGCTGAACCAAGGCAAGGCGCTTACCCGCACCAGCAGCCTGGGCCGCCACTTCGACGCCGCCGCCGCGCTGTTGGGCATCGCCGCCCGCACCAGCTTCGAGTCGCAGGCCGCGATGCGGCTGGAGGGGCTGGCCGAACGCCATGGCCTGCCGCCCAAGCCGCCCCGCCTGCACCAAATAGACCAGGACAACCATCTCGACCTAACGCCGCTGCTGCGCCAACTGGCGTCCGGCATGGCGCCAGCCGCTGGCGCGGCGCTGTTCCACGCCTGCCTGATCGAAGCGCTGGCAGACTGGGCCGCCCAAACAGCCCGCCGCCTGGGGCTGCGCCGCGTGGCCTGCGGCGGCGGCTGCCTGCAAAACGCCATCCTGGCGCGCGGCCTGCACGCGGCGCTTGGGCGGCGCGGTCTGTCCATGCTGCAGGCGCGCCTGGTGCCGGCCGGCGACGGCGGCCTGGCGCTAGGCCAGGCCTGGGTGGCGCAGCGCCATTTCAACCAATAAGGAAACACCATGTGTCTGGCCATTCCCGCCCAAGTCACCGAAATCCTGGCAGACGACCAAGTCAGAGTCGCGCTGGGCGGCCTGCATAAGATCATTTCCACCTCGCTGGTGGACAACGTGAAAACCGGCGATTACCTGATCGTCCACGTCGGCTTCGCCATCGGCAAGCTCGACCCGGCCGAGGCCGAGCGCACGCTGGCGCTGCTAGCCGAAATGGGCGCGACGCCGGACAACCCCGCGGCCTACCGTTAGGAAACCCCATGAAATACATAGAAGCGTTCCGCGATGGCGCCTTGGCGCGCAAACTGGCCGCGACCATTCAGGCGGAGGCCGATCCCGCGCGGCAATACCGGCTGATGGAATTCTGCGGCGGCCACACCCACGCCATCGCCCGCTACGGCCTGCCGGACCTTTTGCCCGCCAACATCCGCCTGATCCACGGCCCTGGCTGCCCGGTATGCGTGCTGCCCACTGGCCGCATCGACAGCGCCATCGCGCTGGCGCGCGAACCAGGGCTGATCCTCTGCACCTACGCCGACACCCTGCGCGTGCCGGCCAGCGGCGGCGTCTCCCTGCTCAAGGCCCGCGCCGCCGGCGCCGACGTGCGCATGGTCTACAGCTGCGACGACGCGCTGGCCATCGCCCAAGCCAATCCTGACCGCCAGGTCGTATTCTTCGCCATCGGCTTTGAAACCACCACGCCGCCCACCGCAGCCGTCATCCTGCGCGCGCAGAAGCTCGGCTTGGCCAATTTCAGCGTGTTCTGCAACCACGTGCTCACGCCTGCCGCCATGGTGCACATCATGGAGTCGCAAGGCGATCCGGACGCGGTGGCGCTGGACGGCTTCATCGGCCCGGCCCACGTCAGCACGGTGATAGGCTATGGCGCATATGAAGGCTTCGCCGCCCAATACTGCCGGCCGGTGGTGATTTCCGGCTTCGAGCCGCTGGACGTGATGCAGTCCATCCTCATGCTGGTGCGCCAGCTCAACGCAGGCCGCGCCGAAGTGGAAAACCAGTTCAGCCGCGTGGTCAGCCGCGAGGGCAACCGCAAGGCGCAAGCGATGTGCGAGCAGGTGTTCGAGCTGCGCAACGAATACGACTGGCGCGGCCTGGGCACCGTGCCCTTGAGCGCCCTCTGCATCCGGCCCGGCTACGCCGACTTCGACGCCGAGCGCCGCTTTGCCCTGCCCTACCGCCAGGTGCCGGACCACAAGGCCTGCGAGTGCGCCGCCATCCTGCGCGGCCACAAACAGCCGGCCGACTGCCGCGCCTTTGGCGCCGCCTGCACGCCGGAGCGTCCGCTGGGCGCCTGCATGGTGTCGTCCGAAGGC
The DNA here is from genome assembly GCF_016428945.1 of Chromobacterium sp. ASV23. Taxonomy (NCBI): domain Bacteria; kingdom Pseudomonadati; phylum Pseudomonadota; class Betaproteobacteria; order Neisseriales; family Chromobacteriaceae; genus Chromobacterium; species Chromobacterium sp. ASV23. Next base: position 49,345 of record NZ_JAELTR010000001.1, on the reverse strand, counting down.
GCGTGCGCGGCCCATTTCACCTATGGCCGCTTCCGCGCGGCCGACAAGAACGGAGACGCGGCATGAACCGCATAGACTTTGCCCACGGCCGGGTGGACCTCAGCCACGGCAGCGGCGGCCGCGCCATGGCCAGGCTGATCGAGCAGCTGTTCGTCGCCGAATTCGACAACGGCTACCTGGGCGCGCAGCACGACGGCGCCGCCCTGCCCATGCCGCCGGCCGGCAGCCGGCTGATCCTGGCCACCGACAGCCATGTGGTGTCGCCGCTGTTCTTTCCGGGCGGCGACATCGGCAGCCTGGCGGTGCACGGCACCGTCAACGACGTGGCGATGTGCGGCGGCATGCCGCTGTACCTGACCGCCGGATTCATTCTGGAAGAGGGCTTCCCGTTGGCCGATCTGCGCCGCATCGTGCAATCCATGGCCGCCGCCGCGCTCGAAGCCGGCGTGGCCATCGTCACCGGCGACACCAAAGTCGTGCAGCAAGGCAAGGGCGATGGCGTGTTCATCACCACCACCGGCGTCGGCTACGCGCCCGCCGGCATCAACATTTCGCCGCGCCGCATCCGCCCCGGCGACAAGATCCTGCTGTCCGGCCACCTGGGCGACCACGGCGTGGCCATCATGTCCTTGCGCGAGAACCTGGGCTTCGAAACCGCGCTGCAATCCGACAGCGCCGCCCTGCACACCCTGGTGGCCGACATGCTGCGCGCCGCGCCGGACCTGCGCTGCCTGCGCGACCCGACGCGCGGCGGCCTGGCGGCCGTGCTGAACGAATTCGCCCAGCAGGCCGGCTGCGGCATGCGTATCCGCGAATCCGCCTTGCCGATACGCCAGGAAGTCACCGCCGCCTGCGAGCTGCTGGGCCTGGACCCGCTGTACGTGGCCAACGAGGGCAAGCTGGTGGCCGTGTGCGCCCCGGAAGACGCAGACGCGCTGCTGGCCGCCATGCGCGCTCACCCGCAAGGACGCGACGCGGCCATCATCGGCGAAGCCATCGCCGACGCCAACCAGTTTGTGCAGATGGAAACCGCCTTCGGCGGCAGGCGGATGGTGGATTGGATCAACGGCGAGCAGCTGCCGAGGATTTGTTAAATCCCACCGCATAGGCAGCCACGAGATTAAGAAAAGCGGGCAGCGCATATTGCCTGCCCGCTTTGCAAAGCTAAATTCTTTATCTACTTAAATCAAAGCGTGCTGCAACTCAGCTTTCTCGTGATTCGAAGTCTTGTGAGTCGCATCTTCAATGCTGACCTGGCAATGGTTGCCATCGTACGGGGAGTTTGCGTACAAAATGGTGGAAATCGGATCGCTCTTGCTGCGGCTCACCGCTTTGGTCGTGTCTTTTCCGCCCAGAATGGCATGCAGCTCGCCGCCAATCAGTTCCCACGCACAAATGCTCGATTGTTCAACGCTGAAGAAAGGCTTTGTAACCTTCAGCACGGAGGAGGAGAGGGAGAAATCCATATAACTGTCTTTGGTACCGGCAACCTTGAAATAGAAACGAGTATTACTGCCCTTATAGCTTTCCAGCTCAAACTCAATAGCCTCTTTTTCGGCGCCGCCACCATAGAACGAATCAGTCCCCTTCTGCATGCGCACATAACCAAAATCTTGACCATCAAACTTCAGCTTCAGAATTTTTTTGCTCATTTCAGTTACCCTCAAATTGGTTTGCATAAAATGCGAGTGATAGGTGGAATCTACTTAATGCAGACATACTGAAAAGCAACCGCAGAAAAGCTCAAATCAAGGTTGCAGGGATGGGCTGGTGCGGCAAGCTCAATTTACTGGATTCATTTTAAATAAAAAACTGATACATATGACAGTATGTGTTTTTAATTGAATTATTGAAATACAGAAATAAGCAAAAAGACTGTCTGTGATGGATACATACATCCTATTGCACTGAACCCACATACTCATCTGAATCTGATAACGCTTTTTACCAAGCAATCAACCTCGTCACTTCTGACGACACCCTGTGGCACCGACACTAAATCGACACCGCCGCTGCGCTAGCAGCGACAATATAAACCCATGAAAAACAAAGAAAATCAGACAAAAACCAATCTGGCACGCCTCGTGCATAAGTAAAGCCATTCCGGGCCCCGCCTGGCTTTACTTGGGGGAATCATGAACCGCTTCGTCATTGCAGAGCCCGAGCTTTGCAATGGGTGCAACACCTGCATGGCCGCCTGTTCCGCGCTGCACCGCGCGGCCGGCCTGCAGGCGCATCCACGGCTGGCCGTCACGCGCACGGCCGCCGTCACCGCGCCGGTGCTGTGCCGCCATTGCGACGACGCGCCTTGCGCGCGCGTCTGTCCGGTGGCGGCGATCTCGCTGTCCGGCCGCTCCATCGATCTCAATGAAACGCTGTGCATAGGTTGCAAGCTATGCGCCATCGCCTGCCCGTTCGGCGCCATCCAGCTGGCCGGCACGGCCTGCAGCGGGGTGGCCGCCATCAGCCCGGCCTGGCAGCCGCCGCTGGCGGAAACCCGGCCTGCCGCCGCGCCGCATGACAGCAACGCCATGCTGTCGCCGCTCTTGGCCTGGGAACCGGGCGTGAAGGCCATCGCCGTCAAGTGCGACCTGTGCCAAGGCCTGGCCGATGGCCCGGAATGCATGCGGGTGTGCCCGACGCAGGCGCTGCGGCTGGAAGACAACGATGCGCTCGCGCGCGCCGCCGACGCCCGCCGCCAGGCGGCGCTGTTCGCGCTGGGCGCGGACCCGAGCCTGCCGGAGGAAAGATCATGAGCCTCGCTCCCCTGCAATGGCTGCTGTTGTCCGTTTGCCTATATGGCGCGGGCGCGCTGCTGAGCCTGCTGCTGGCCCGTTTGGAAAACCTCGCCATCGGCGCCTCGTCCGTCTTCGGCATGGCCGGCGCGGCCTGCGGCCTGGCCGCCTCGCTGCCGGTATTGCAAACCGGGACGGTAGAACGCTTTTTGATGGACGGACCGTTTGAATTCGCCCATTTCGCCGTGCGGCTGGACCCGCTAGCCGCGCTGCTGCTGCTGGCCATTTCGGCGCTGACGCTGCTCGCCTCGCTATATGGCTGGTCGTATGTGCGGGAATACCGCGGACGCGGCGTAGGCGCGATGGGCTTCTTCGCCAATGTCTTCATCGCCTCGATGACGGCGCTGGTAGCGATGGACAACGCGTTTTACTTTTTGATCCTGTTCGAGGCGATGTCGCTGGCGTCGTATTTCCTAGTGATTTTCGAGCAGGACGAGGATGCCGTCGACGCGGGCTTCCTGTACTTCCTGATCGCCCACGCCGGATCGGTGCTGATCCTGATCGCCTTTTTCCTCCTGTACGCGCAAAGCGGCAGCTTGGACTTTGACAGCTTCCGCGCCTTGAAGCTGGATGGCCCGCTCGCCTCCGTCGTGTTCCTGCTTGCCCTGTTCGGCTTCGGCGCCAAGGCAGGCATGGTGCCGCTGCACGGCTGGCTGCCGCGCGCCCACCCGGCCGCGCCCTCGCACGCCTCGGCCCTGATGTCCGGGGTGATGGTGAAGATAGGCGTGTTCGGCATCATCAAGGTGGGCGTGGACATTCTGGGCGCGCACACCGCCTGGTGGGGTTTGCTGGTACTGGCCATCGGCGGCGTGTCCGCCGTGCTGGGCGTGCTGTACGCGCTTGCCGAGCAAGACTTGAAGCGCCTGCTCGCCTACTCCACCGTGGAAAACGTGGGCATCATCCTGCTGGGCGTGGGCGCCGGCATGCTGGGCCTGGCCGCGCATCAGCCCTTGCTGGCGGCGCTGGGTTTCCTGGCCGCCGGCTATCACCTGCTCAATCATGCGCTGTTCAAGGGCCTGCTGTTCATGGGCGCGGGCTCCATCCTCTACCGCGCTCACAGCAAGGACATGGAACAACTGGGCGGCCTGGCCGCGCGCATGCCGTGGACGGCGCTGAGCTTCCTGGCCGGCAGCCTGGCCATCTGCGCGCTGCCGCCGTTCAACGGCTTTGTGTCCGAATGGTTCACCTATCAGGCGCTGTTCGCCGTCAGCCAGGATGCCGGCTTCGCGCTGCGGCTGGCCGGCCCGCTGGCCATGGTGATGCTGGCCTTGACCGGCGCGCTGGCGGCCATGGCCTTCGTCAAGGCTTACGGCATGTGTTTCTCCGGCGCGCCGCGCAGCCGCCATGCGGCGGAGGCGACCGAGGCGCCGTTGCCCATGCGCGCGGCCATGCTGCTGGCCGCGCTGGCGCTGTTGCTGCTGGGCGTGGGGGCGAGCGCGGTGTCGCCGCTGATGGCCAATGTGGCGGCGTCCTTGACCCACGCCGCGCCGGCCTCGGTGACGGAAGGCCTGGCCATTCATCCCGGCCTGCACGCCAAGACCATGGTGTCCATGCCGATCCTGGCGCTGCTGCTGATCTCGCTGCCCTTGTGCGTGCTGCTGGCCCTGTCCATCCTGCGCGGCGCGCGGCTGGCCCGCCGCCAGCAGGGCGATGCCTGGGCCTGCGGCTACGCGCAGGAAGCGTCGATGTCGGTCGGCCCGCAGGGCCTGACTCAGCCGGTGGCGCACATGTTCGCGCCGCTCTACCGCCTGCGCAGCCAGTTGTCGCCGTCCAGCAAGCTTGAGGCCGCGCTGGAGCGGACGATAGCCGGCGCTACGCGCGCCGAACCGGTATGGGACCAGCGCCTGGTGTTGCCTGCGGCCCGTTGGGTAGACCGCCTGGCCGCCTGCATCCGCGTGCTGCAGCACGGCGACTTCCGCCTGTACTGCCTGTACGTGGTGGTGGCGCTGGTCGCGCTATTGCTGATCGTTGCCCGCTAGGAGGAGAACCATGTCTCAATTGCAATGGATTCCGCTGGCGGTGGCGCAAGCCCTGCTGCTGCTGGCGCTGGCGCCCTTGTTCACCGGCGTGTCGCGCATGATCCGCGCCCGCATGCACTCGCGGCGCGGCCCCGGCGTGCTGCAGGACTACCGCGACATTTTCAAGCTATTCCGCCGCCAGGACGTGGCGCCGGGCCACGCCGGCCTCGCCTTCCGCCTGGCGCCGGCGGTGCAGCTGTCCGCCATGCTGATGCTGGCGATGGCCCTGCCCGCGCTCACCCGCCACTCGCCGGCCGGCCCGTTGGCGGACCTGATCACCTTCGTCTACCTGTTTGGCCTGGCTCGCTTTTTCTTCTCGCTGTCCGGCATCGATTCCGGCAGCGCCTTCGCCGGCATCGGCGCGGGCCGCGAGCTGACGCTGGGCATTCTGGTGGAGCCGACGATGATGCTGGCGCTCCTGGTGGTGGCCTTGATCGAGGGCAGCACCAATCTCGGCGCCATCGCCACCGGCATGTCCGGCAGCTATCTGCAGTCGCCGGCCGCCATCGGCCTGGCGCTGGCCGCCTTCGCCTTTGCCGTGTTCATCGAGATGGGCAAGCTGCCCTTCGACTTGGCCGAGGCGGAGCAGGAGCTGCAGGAAGGCCCGCTGACCGAATACTCCGGCCCCTCGCTGGCGCTGTTGAAACTCGGCCTGGCGCTGAAGAAAGTGGTGCTCGCGCAGTTCATGCTGGGCGTATTCCTGCCGCTGGGCGCGGCGGACAGCCTGGCGCCGGGGGCGCTGCTGGCCGCCGCGGGCTGGCTGCCGCTCAAGCTGCTGGCGGTGTTCGTCGTCGCTTCTCTCATCGAGAACAGCATGGCGCGCGGACGTTTCCTGTTGACCGCGCGCGTTACCTGGGTGGGCTTCGGCCTAGCCGCGCTGTCCTTTGTTTTCTATCTCACCGGTCTTTAAGGAGCACTCATGGAACACCTCGCTCTGGCGACCATCCTGCTGCCTTTCCTCGGCGCGGCGCTGGTATTGGCCAGCCCGCGCCCAGCCGGCCGCGCGCTGGCGCCGCTGTTCGCGCTCGCGGCCACGGCAAGCGCCATCTGGCTGGCGGCCGACTTCCGGGAAGGCGGCGCCGTCGCCGCCCATTACCCGCTGCTGAGCTTGGCCGGCATCGAGCTCTTGGGCCTCACCGTGGACCGTCTCAGCACGCTGATCGGCATGGCCGTGGTGGGGCTGGGCTTCTTGGTGGCGCTCTACTCCACCGCCTACATGACGCCGGCCAACCGCGAGCACCCGCACGCCGCCGCGCCGCGCTATTACGCCTACCTGTTGGTGTTCATCGGCGCGATGGCCGGCCTGGTGCTGTCGTCCACCCTCTTGGGCCAGTTGGTGTGCTTCGAGATCACCGGCGCCTGCTCCTGGGGGCTGATCGGCTATTACCAGAAGCCCAAGGCGCTGCAGTCTGCCTTGAAAGCTTTGCTGATCACCCACATCGGCTCGCTGGGCCTGTACCTGGCCGCAGGCTGGCTGTTCGCCCAAAGCGGCAGTTTCAGCCTAACCGCGATTTCGGCGCTGCCGGATTCCGCCAAGATCGTGGTGCTGCTGGGCGTGCTGTGGGCGGCCTGGGGCAAATCGGCCCAGCTGCCGCTGCACATGTGGCTGCCGGACGCGATGGAGGCGCCGACCCCGGTGTCCGCCTATCTGCACGCGGCGTCCATGGTGAAGGTAGGCGTCTACATCTTCGCCCGCGCGCTGGACGCCACCGGCAGCGTGCCGCACCTGGTGGGCTGGGTGGGCGCGGTGATGGCCACCGTCACGCTGCTGTACGGCTTCTGGATGTATCTGCCGCAAAAGGATATGAAGCGGCTGCTGGCCTATTCCACCATCACCCAGCTGTCCTACATCTTCCTGGCGCTGTCGCTGTCGGCCTTCGGCTCTCGCCTGGCTTTCAACGGCGCCATCGCCCACATCTTCAACCACGCCTTCGCCAAGAGCTTGTTCTTCCTGGTGGCCGGCGCGCTCAGCTACAGCTGCGGGACACGCTTGCTGCCGTCTTTGCGCGGCCTGTTGCGCGGCGCGCCGCTATTGGGGGTGAGCTTTTGCGTGGCGGCGCTGGCGATCACCGGCGTGCCGCCCTTCAACGGCTTCTTCAGCAAGTTCGCCATCTTCGCCGCCGGTTTCCAACTATCGCAAACCGAGCCCTGGCTGCTGCCGCTGATGCTGCTGGCGATGGCGGAATCGGTGGCCAGCTTCGCCTGGTTCTTGCGCTGGTTCGGCAAGACGGTGCCGGGCGAACCGTCCCCGGTGGTGGCCGCGGCGCAGCCGCTGCCCTGGCAAATGAAAACCGTGCTGGCCGTGCTGCTGGCGATGAGCCTGGCTTCCAGCTTCATCGCCGCGGCCTGGCTGGCTTGAGGAGGAATGCATGGACGGAATGCTGATCGTCAACAATCTGACCGGGCTCTTGATCGTCACCTCGCTGCTGGTGATCTGCGCCGGCCGCGTGGCTACGGCCGCCCGTTTCTACATGCTGCAATCGCTGGTGCTGGTGGCGGTGTTTCTGGCGCTGGCCATTACGCAGGGTTCGCACGAGCTGACGCTGTGGGCGGCTTCGGCCTTCGTCACCAAGGTGGTGCTGGCGCCGCTGATCCTGATCAAGCTGCTGGGGCCGCTGCAGGATGATCCTGAGCTGACCGGCCTGCTCGGCCCGGCCTGGATGGCCGTGCTGGCGTCGCTGATCGTACTGGTCAGCTGGTATGCGGTGGATGCCGTGCAGCTGGCGGTGGTGGCCCACCTGAAGCCGGCGCTGGCGGTATCGCTGGGCCATTTCCTGCTGGGCCTGGCCTGCATCGTCACCTCGCGCAACATCCTCAAGCAGATCTTCGGCTACTGCCTGATGGAGAACGGCGCCCACCTGACCCTGGCCTTGATGGCCGGCAAGGCGCCGGAGGTGGTGGAAATAGGCATCGCCACGGACGCGGTGTGCGCGGTGCTGATCATGGCGCTGCTGGCGCGCCGCATTCATCGCACGCTGCAAACGCTGGACGTGCGGCAACTGACCGCTTTGAAGGGTTGAGGCCATGACTGCTACGCATTGGCTTGCTTTTCTGTTGTTGATTCCGCTGCTGGCCTCCGCGCTGTGCGCGGGCAGCCGCCTGGCCGGCGCGGCCTGCGCGCGGCTGGCCAGCCTGGTTCACCTGGCCAGCGTCTCGCTGCTGCTGGTTCTGTCGCTGGCCGCCTGCGCCGAGGCGCTGTCCGGCGGCCCGCTGGAGGCCCTGGACGGCTGGCTGCGCATCGATGCGCTGGGCGCGCTGTTCCTGGCGCTGATCGGCGCGCTGGGTTTCGCCACCGGCCTGTACTCGATAGGCTATATGCGCCACGAGCTGCAACACGGCGAGGTAGGGCCGGAGCGGCTGTGCGGCTACTACGCCCTCTTCCAGCTGTTCCTGTTCACCATGCTGCTGGCCGTCACCGCCAACAACGTCATCATGATGTGGGTGGCGGTGGAAGCCACCACGCTGGGCTCGGCCTTCCTGGTGGGCTTCTACGGCCAGCGCTCCTCGCTGGAGGCGGCCTGGAAGTATATGGTGATCTGCACCGTGGGCGTGGCTTTCGGCCTCTACGGCGTGGTGCTGGTCTATTCCAACGCCGCCAGCCTGCTGGGCGACCACGGCGGCGCGGCGCAATGGACCACGCTGCTGGCCATGGCCCATCAGCTGGACCCGGCGCTGACGCGCATCGCCTTCGTCTTCGTGCTGATCGGCTTCGGCACCAAGGCCGGCTTCTTCCCCATGCACGCGTGGCTGCCCGACGCCCACAGTGAGGCGCCCAGCCCGGTCAGCGCGCTGTTGTCCGCCGTGCTGCTCAACTGCGCGCTGCTGATTGTGATCCGCTTCCACATGCTGGCTTCGCGCGCGCTGGGGCCGGGCTTCTCGGAAACGCTGCTGCTGGCCTTCGGCCTGATGTCGGTGGCCGTGGCGGCGCTGTTCATCCTGTCGCAGCGCCATATCAAGCGGCTCCTGGCCTACTCCAGCGTGGAAAACATGGGGCTGATCGCCATAGCCCTGGGCCTGGGCGGCCCGCTGGGCGTGATGGCGGCGCTGTTCCATACCGTCAACCACAGCCTGGCCAAGGCGCTGCTGTTCTGCGGTTCCGGCAATGTGCTGCTCAAGTACGGCACGCCGGACATGGGGTCGGTCAAGGGCCTGCTGCGCGCCGCGCCGCTGACGGCCATGCTGTTCGGCGCCGGCGCGCTGGCGCTGGGCGGCATCCCGCCGTTCAACGTGTTCTACAGCGAGTTCCTGATCGTGGCCGCCGGCTTCAAGCAGGGCCATGTCGCGCTGACCCTCGTCGTGCTGCTGCTGTTGACCATCGTACTGGCAGGGCTTGCCCGCATGCTGGCGGCCACGCTGTTCGGCCCCGCCCCGGAAGAGGTGCTGCCGGGCGAAGCCGGCTGGCTGACGCTGCTGCCGCTGATCCTGCTGATGCTGGCCATGCTGGCGATAGGCCTGTTCATGCCGGATAGCTTGCAGACGCTGCTGCGCGAAGCGAGCCGAATCGTGCTGGCCGCAGCCAACCACCCCGTAGTCATCCGCTGAGGCCTGGGAGAAAAACATGAATGACGACAAACTGGGCCGCAACTATCTGGACGGCCTGAAGCAACGCTTCCCGCACACGGTGCTGGAAGCGGAATGGCAAACCGCCGATCAACTGACCGTCACGGTCAAGCTCTCCAGCCTGCCCGAAGTGGTGGAGTGGCTGTATTACCAGAACGAAGGCTGGCTGTCGGTGCTGTTCGGCAACGACGAGCGGCCGCTCAACGGCCACTTCGCCGTCTACTACGTGCTGTCGATGGAGGGACCGGTCAAGTGCTGGGTGGTGGTGCGCGCGCTGATAGCCCCGGAACGGCCGGAATTCCCTTCCGTCACGCCGCGGGTGCCGGCCGCCGTATGGGGCGAGCGCGAGGTGCGCGACATGTACGGCCTGACGCCGGTGGGCATCCCGGACGAGCGGCGGCTGGTGCTGCCGGACGACTGGCCGGACGAGCTCTATCCACTGCGCAAGGACGCGATGGCCTACAACCAGCGCCCCGCCCCCGCCACCGATACCGAAACCTACACCTTCGTCAACGATGCGGCCGGCATCACCCGCGACGTGCCGCTGGGCCCGCTGCACATCACCTCGGACGAGCCGGGCCACTTCAGGCTGTTTGTGGACGGCGAAACCATCGTCGACGCCGACTACCGCATGTTCTACGTCCACCGCGGCATGGAAAAGCTGGCCGAAACACGCATGGGCTACGACGAAGTCACCTTCCTGTCCGACCGCGTCTGCGGCATCTGCGGCTTCACCCACAGCGTGGCCTACGCCAGCGCGGTGGAAAACGCGCTGGGCCTGGCCGTGCCGCCCCGCGCGCAGATGATACGCAGCGTATTCCTGGAGGTGGAGCGGCTGCACAGCCACTTGCTGAACCTGGGCCTGGCCAGCCACTTCGTCGGCTTCGATACCGGCTTCATGCAGTTCTTCCGCGTCCGCGAAAAAGCCATGACCATGGCGGAACTCTTGACCGGCGCGCGCAAAACCTACGGCATGAACCTGATAGGCGGCGTGCGCCGCGACATCCTGAAAGAAGAGCGCCAGCGCACGCTGAAACTGGTGGCCGAGCTGCGCGAGGAAACCACGCGGCTGGTGGACATGCTGCTGTCCACGCCCAACCTGCGCCAGCGCACCAGCGGCGTGGGCATTCTGGACCGCAAAGTCGCGCGCGACTTCAGCCCGGTGGGGCCCCTGCTGCGCGCCAGCGGCTTCGCCCGCGACATCCGCGCCGACCACCCCTACGGCGCCTACGCCAGCCTGCCTTTCGACGTTCACACCGAAGACAGCTGCGACGTGCTGGGCCGCGTGCTGATCCGCGCCCGCGAATTCTTCGACTCGCTGGCCATGATCCAGCACGCGCTGGAAAACCTGCCCGCCGGCCCGGTATTGCTGGAAGGCTTCGCCTACCAGCCGCACCAGTTCGCACTGGGCTTTGCCGAAGCGCCGCGCGGCGAGGACATCCACTGGGCGATGACCGGCGACAACCAGAAGCTGTACCGCTGGCGCTGCCGCGCGCCCACCTACGCCAACTGGCCGCCGCTACGCTACATGCTGCGCGGCAACACCGTGTCCGACGCGCCGCTGATCGTGGCCAGCATCGATCCTTGCTACTCCTGCACCGACCGCGTGACGCTGGTCGACGTGAAGAAGAAAAAGTCCACCACCGTGCCGTACAAGGAAATCGAACGCTACGGCCGCGAGCGCAAAGATTCGCCGCTCAAATAGGAAAACGCCATGTTCAAGCTATTCAAGATCATAGCCAAGGCGGGCGAACCGACGACGAAATACCCGTTCGCTCCGTTTCCGGTCAGCCCCGGTTTTCGCGGCAAGCCGGAGCTGAACGCCCGCCAATGCATCGCCTGCGCCGCCTGCACCCAGGCCTGTCCGGCCGGCGCGCTGACGATGCAAACCGACAGCCGCGCCGGGCGGCGCGAATGGGCGCTGAACCTGGGCCGCTGCATCTTCTGCGGCCGCTGCGAGGAAGTCTGCCCCACCCGCGCCATCCAGCTGACCCAGGAATTCGAGCTAGCCGTGGCCTGCAAGGACGACCTGATCCAGCGCGCCAGCTTCCGGCTGGAAAACTGCGCTTGCTGCGGCAAGCCCTTCGCGCCGGCCAAGGAAATCCATCATGTGATGGACCTGCTGCGCCAGAGCGGCCTCAATCTGGACGAGCATCTGCGCGGACTGTACGCCGCCTGCCCCGAATGCAAACGCAAGCAGACCATAGAACGCGACGCGCTGACGCGCAGCCGCCAGGAGGAGCGAGCATGATTCCCATCCAAGCCGACGCCGGCCTGATCATCCCGCGCGACGAATACGGCATGCCCAAGCCGCTGACCGAGAGCGAGGGCATCGCCCAACTGAAGCAAAAGCTGCTGAAGGACATCCAGCGCTCCGCCTATGTCTACCGTGTGGACTGCGGCGGCTGCAACGGCTGCGAGATCGAGATTTTCGCCGCCATCACCCCGGTGTTCGACGCCGAACGCTTCGGCATCAAAGTGGTGGCCTCGCCGCGCCACGCCGACATCCTGCTGTTCACCGGCGCCGTCACCCGCGCCATGCGCATGCCGGCGCTGCGCGCTTGGCAGGCCGCGCCGGACCCCAAGATTTCCGTCTCCTACGGCGCCTGCGGCTGCAGCGGCGGCATCTTCCACGACCTCTACTGCGTATGGGGCGGCAGCGACAAGATCGTGCCGGTGGATGTCTACATCCCCGGCTGCCCGCCGACGCCAGCCGCCACGATTTACGGCTTCGCCATGGCGCTGGGGCTGCTGGAGCAAAAGCTGCACGCCAGCCATCAGGTGGAGGGCGAATGCGACCGCGCCCTGCTGCCGCACCCGCGCATTCCGCTGGATACCCGGGTGCGCATCGAGCGCGAGGCGCGACGGCTGGCCGGCTACCGCAGCGGCCGCCTTCTGGCCGACCAATTCATGGACCTGGCTTCGCAAACCGACGGCCTGACGCTGGACGAGCGCGTCAAGCGCCATCTATCGGCGATAGACGACCCGCGCGAGAACGAAATCTTCACCCGGCTGTGGGATATCAGCACGGAAGGAGGCTAGCCATGGGCCGCATCGTGTTTCACTCGCTGGGACGCAAATTCCTGCAGCGCGAAGAAGACATGCCGGACGACGACGGCGCGCGCCAGGTGATCTACCAGACGCTGGCGCTGGGCCACCACATCGGCGTCATCGACTGCCTGCAAACCATGCTCAGCTGCCCGGAGGACGGCTACGCGGCATGGCTGGCCACGCTGCCCGAGGGCGAGGCAAGGCGCAAGCTGGCCGGCGCGCTGCGCTTCGGCGAGATCATGATAGACGCCAGCCACGCCGCCCCGCTCGCCCTGGCTCTGACGCGCGGACGAGACGCCATGAACGACACGCAACGCGGCTGGAGCGACGCGCTGATGCGCGCGCTGGCGGCAATGGACGCCGAGCCGGCGCTTTACCTGATGGTGAAACGACATGAAGACTGATACGCCGGACCTGATCCTGGCCGTGGGCAACAGCATGATGGGCGACGACGGCGCCGGCCCGCTGCTGGCCGATCTGATGCGCCAAGCTCCCCTGCCAGGCTGGGACGTGGAGGATGGCGGCAGCGCGCCGGAAAACGCCACCCACCGCATCGCCGCCCGCGCGCCCCGCCGCGTGGTGCTGGTGGACGCCGCAGACATGGGCCTCGCCCCCGGCGAAATCCGCCGCGTGCCACCGGATGCGCTGGCCGACATGTTCATCATGAGCACCCACGATCTGCCGCTGAGTTTTGTGATGGAGCGACTGGCGGAAACCGTGCCGGTGGTGGAATTCATCGGCATCCAGCCCGATCTGGTGGCCTTCTACTGCCCGATGACAGAGCAGGTGCGCCAGGCGGTGAGCCGGCTTTACGCCGCCCTGCGCGACGATGCGTCGCTGGACAGCCTGCCCTGGCTATCTGACGCAGATTAAACCCATGGCGATTAGGCAGCGCTTATGCTTTGAGCAGGTGCGGCCGGCCGGTAAAATTTGCTCTGCAAGTTTCCGCCATTTCCGAGCCCACCCATGCCGATACTCGCGCCACAACCCTGCGGCCAGCCTGCGCCGCCCGCCGATCCGCTAGCCGCCTTGCGCGCCGACCGCGACCAACTGCAAATCCTGGTGGACGTCACCAACGCGGTGCTGTCCACGCTGCAGCTGGAAGAACTGGCGGAAAAAGTAGCGCAGGCGCTGCAACTGGCCTTCGGCGTCAGTTTCGTCGGCCTCAATCTGCACGCCGGCGACGATGGCGAGCTGCAAACTCACGATATTTATCTGGAGCGCGAGGGCCGCGAACGCTGCCGCCACACCTGCTACCCGCGCGAACGCCTGCCGGCGCGCGAGGCGATGCTGGGTCGCCAGCTGCTGCTCGCCAGCGAACCGACGCTGGAGCAAATGGCCGCCGTCCACCCGCGCTTTGCCGACGTGATGCGCGCCGGCTGCCGCTCGCTGTGCGTGCTGCCGCTGTGCGGGGCGTCCGGCACCGTGGGCGCGCTGCTGCTGGCCTATCCCGGCGACAGCGGCTATTTCCGCGCGGTGCTGCCGCTGCTGCAACAGGTGGCGGCGCGGCTGACCCTGGGCCTGGACAATGCGCTGGCCTATCAGGAAATCTCGCGCCTGAAGGACCAACTGGCCAGCGAGAACCTGCAGCTGACCAGCGAAATCCAGCATTATCAAAACTTTGACGAAATCATCGGCCACAGCGCGGCCATGTCCGCCGTGCTGGAACAGGTGGAGATCGTCGCAGCCAGCGACTGCTCGGTCTTGCTGCTGGGCGAAACCGGCACCGGCAAGGAGCTGATCGCGCGCGCCATCCACGCCCACAGCCCGCGCGCGGGCAAGCGCATGGTCAATATGAACTGCGCCGCCATTCCCGCCGGACTGCTGGAGAGCGAGCTGTTCGGCCACGAAAAAGGCGCCTTCACCGGGGCTACCGCGCAGCGCCTCGGCCGCTTTGAAATGGCGGACCAGAGCACGCTGTTTCTCGACGAAGTCGGCGACATCCCGCTGGAGCTGCAACCCAAGCTCTTGCGCGTGCTGCAGGAACGCGAGGTGGAACGGCTGGGCGGCCAGAAAATCATTCCGGTGGACGTGCGCGTGATCTCCGCCACCAGCTGCGACCTGATGGGCATGATCGCCGACAAGCGCTACCGCAGCGATCTGTATTACCGGCTCAACGTGTTTCCCATCCTGCTGCCGCCGCTGCGAGACCGGCCCGACGACATTCCTTTGTTGGCGCAGTTTTTCACGCAGAAGTTCGCGCGGCGCATGAACCGCTGCATAGAAAGCATCCCGGCGGAAACGCTGCAGCGGCTGCAGCGGCACAACTGGCCAGGCAATGTGCGCGAGCTGCAAAACGTCATCGAGCGGGCAGTGATTCTGACGCGCGGCCCGGTGCTGAATCTGCCGCAAACCGATCTCGCCTATCATCAGGCCGCGCCTTCCTGTACGCCGCCCGCCGCGCCCGCGCGGCGGGAAACGCCGCTGTTCGACGCCTGCGAGCCGGAAAAGGAGCGCATCCTCCGGGTGCTGAAGGAATGCAACGGCATCGTCGCCGGCCCGCGCGGCGCGGCCGCCAAGCTGGGACTGAAGCGCACCACCTTGCTATCGCGCATGCAGCGGCTGGGCATTTCCAGCCGCGAGCCGGCAGAGAGTTAAGCGCCGGCTCACGCCAGCAATTGCAGCTGCTCCCGCATCAAGGCGCCCGCCCACTCGACAAACACCTGCACCCGCCGCGACAAATGGCGGCGATGCGGATAGAGCACCGATACCGGCAAGGCCTGCGGCGGCCAGTCGGCCAGCACTTCCACCAGTTGTCCCGCCGCCACATACTGCGCGGCGTCGTAGCGCGGCAGCTGGATCAGGCCCAGCCCGGCCAGCGCGCAGGCGGTGTAGGTTTCCACATGATTGACGCTGACGCAGGACCGCATGGGCCGCTCGCGCCACTCGCCCTGCTGCTGATACTCCCAGCCCAGCGCCTTGCCGCTGGCCGGCGAGGCATAAGTGACCGCCAAGTGCTGATCCAGATCGTCCGGCGACAAGGGCAGGCCATGCCGCGCCAGATAATCCGGACTGGCGTAATTGCCTTGCGGCATCAAACCGATGCGCCGCGCCACCAGGCGCGATTCGCTGAGGAATCCCACGCGGATCACGCAATCCACGCCCTCCTGGATCAAGTCCACCGGCCGGTCGGTCACGCCCAGCTCTAGCTGGACGTCCGGGTATTGCCGGAAAAAATCCGGCAAGGCCGGCGCCAATACCTGGCGGCCTATCGGGCCGGGCACGTCGATGCGCAGCTTGCCGCGCGGCCCGGCGCCCTGCTGGCTGAACAACGCCTCGATCTCGTCGAAATCCGCCAGCAACTGGCGGCAACGCTCGTAGAAACCGCTGCCGTCCAGCGTCAGCTGCACCCGCCGCGTGGTCCGGTGCAAAAGCCGCGCGCCCAGCTGCGCCTCCAGTTGCTGCACCGCGCTGGAAACCGACGCGCGCGGCAGCTGCAATTGCTGCGCCGCCTTGGTGAAGCCGCCGGCATCCACCACGGTGACGAATACCTGCATGGCTTGTATCCGATCCATCCTCCCTCCGATTAGCACGTTTTTATGGATAGTGTAATCAAATCAGGCTGATTTATCTTGCCCTATGCCAGCAATACACTGCGAAGCATCCACAGCCCGCCGCGCTTTGCGGTCAATCTTACGGAGAAGTGAAATGAGCCAATCCCAATTCGCAGGTCAAGTTGCTCTGGTCGTCGGCGCATCGCGCAATATGGGCCGGGCCTTTGCCGAGGCGCTGGCAGCCGAAGGCGCCGCCGTTGCCATCCACTACAACAGCGCCGGCTCGCGCGCCGACGCCGAAGCAGCCGCGGCCGAGATCCATGCCGCCGGCGGCCAGGCCTTCGCAGTGCAAGCCGACATCACCAAGACGGCGGAAGTGCGCCGCCTGTTCGACGCGGTGGAGCAACGCTTCGGCCATCTGGACATCCTGATCAACACCGCCGGCATGATGGTGAAGAAGCCGGTGACGGAAGTCAGCGAGGAGGAATTCGACGCCATCTTCGCGCTGAACACCAAAGCGGCGTTCTTCTGCCTGCAAGAAGCCGGCCGCCGCATTCGCGACAACGGCCGCATCGTCAGCATCGGCACCTCCTTGCTGGCAGCCACCACCGGCTACTACGGCGCTTACGCCGGCAGCAAGGCGCCGCTGGAGGACTTTACCCGCGCGCTGGCCAAGGAAATCGGCCACCGCGGCGTCACGGTCAACGTGGTGGCCCCCGGCCCGATGGACACGGCCTTCTTCTACTCCGTGGAAACGCCGGAAACCGTGGCCTATCTGAAGTCCGCCAGCATCAACGGCGAGCTGGGCCAGGTGGCCGATCTGGTGCCGCTGGTCAAGCATCTGGTATCGCCGGAAAACCGCTGGACCACGGCGCAGACCCTGTTCATCAACGGCGGCTTCGTGTCGCGCTGAGCCTGCTGCGACAAACCCAACGGAGGTCTGAGCCACCGTTGGATCTCCCCCATCCCGTTCCGATCCGGCTTGCCATCGGGCGGGATGTTCTGCATGATGGCCTATTCGACTTTCAACCCCCGAATCAGCATGTCCGATATTCTCGACACCATCATCGCCACCAAACGCCAGGAAATCGCCGCGGCGCTGCCCGCGCGTCCGCTGGCCGCGGTGCGCGCCGAGGCCGAGGCCCGCGGCGACCGCCGCGACTTCGTCGCCGCCATCCGCGCCAAGCACGCGCTGGGCAAGGCCGCGGTCATCGCCGAAATCAAGAAAGCCAGCCCGAGCAAGGGCGTGATCCGCGCGGACTTCCAGCCCGCCGCCATCGCCGCCAGCTACGCCGCCCATGGCGCAGCCTGCCTGTCGGTGCTGACCGATCGCCAATACTTCCAGGGCGACGCCTCCTACCTGGAAGCCGCCCGCGCCGCCTGCCATCTGCCGGTACTGCGCAAGGATTTCATCGTCGACGAATACCAGGTGTACGAAGCCCGCGCCATGGGCGCGGACTGCATCCTGTTGATCGCCGCCGCGCTGGAACTGCCTAAGATGATGGCACTGGAAGCGTTGGCCCATGAGCTGGGCATGGCGGTGCTGGTGGAAGTGCACAATGAGGCGGAACTCGACGCCGCGCTGCAGTTGAAGACCGAGCTGGTGGGCGTCAACAACCGCAACCTGCGCAGCTTCGAAGTCAGCTTAACCACCACGCTGAAACTGCTGCCGCGCATCACCGACGGCCGCATCGCCGTCACCGAGAGCGGGATCGCCAGCGTGGAAGACGTGCGGCTGATGCAGGCCAGCGGCGTGCACAGCTTCCTGGTGGGCGAAGCCTTCATGCGGGAAGCGGAGCCGGGCGAGGCGCTGCAGCGGCTGTTTTTCAACCAGCCCTGATCCTGATTGCTTCAATAGAAACAGGCGCCATGCGGCGCCTGTTTTCGTTGCAGCCGACACTCAATGACTGGCGACAAAGCCAGGCAGACGCAAGGCCTCCTGCGCCGAGAAACGCTGCGCCTGCAATTGCGCCACCGCCTGCTGTTGCTGCTCGGCGCTGAGTCGGCCATTGGCCAGGATGGCGGCGCGCTCGCGGGTGAAATCATTGACCCGCTGCCGCCATGCCGCCTGCTCCCTGTCCAGTTCAGACAAGCGATCGGCCGCTGCCTGCCCCACCATGGAAGCGCGCAGCTGGTACAGCTCCTGCTCGCCCCCGCCGCGCTGGCGCAGCGCCGCCTCCGCCTCCGCCAAGGCCAGATGCTTGACCGGCTCCTCGCGCGCCGCGCGCAGCTCAGGCGGAAGCTGCTGCTCCAGCAGGGCGATCCGCCGCTGCTTTTCCGCCGCGCTCAATGAAGGATCGGCCACAATGGCCAAGCGTTGCGCAGTGAACGCGTCATAGCGGTCCTCGTCGCCGAACAACCCGGCCACCTCGGCCGCGCTGAAATACTGCAGCCGCACCGCCCGCGCTCTGGCCAGCCTTTGCGACAGATCGGCGCTGGCCGCCACCGTCATGCCCGCCAGCGACTGGCGATAGGCGACATAACGGTCGAACAGGTTCATCGCCTGCGCCAACGGCTTGGCCGGCAAGCGGCCTTGCAGATAACGCTGCAGCTCGGCGCGGATTTGCGGCAGGGTGCGCTCGCCCTGCGTGGCCAGGTAATAGTCGAACAAACGGCGCAGCGCCTGATCGACCCGCAGCGCGCCCGCGCCATCGGCCTTGACCGCGCCGTCCGGCGAGGTGCCGCGCAGCGAGGCCGCCGGACCGCCCCATGCCACGGAGCCCGGCAAGCTGGACGGTCCCGAGGCGGGGGTCGGCCAATACCACCAGGCCAACGCCGCGCATCCGGCCAGCAAGGCCAATCCCCACCCACTGCGGCGTCTCATCTTACAGCCCCTCGTTCTTCAACCGGTTGGCCTGCTGACGATACAGCGTGACCGGACTCACCTCGAACAGGCTGACCAAGCCGAAGCTCTGATTGATCTCGTTGACGTGGTTCATCTGGTAATTGTCGCGAATCACCTGGCCCAGGTGGGCCGAGCACACGCCAACCAGACCATCGGACGGCGTGGCGCCGAAAGCCAGGCCCAACACACCCATCGGGATGGTCAGCGGATCGAGGATATTGGTAGTGGTGGCCGCGCCGGTCCATGAATAGTAGCGCACGCCATTCGCCTGGTAGTCGCCCTCGCCGCAGGCCGAGGTCGGCACGCCGCCCGGGAACTTGGCGTTGAAGGCCAGGGAGCCGGCCGTGGTCAGCGAGTTCAGCGCGGCGATGGGCTGCTGCGGCAAGTCGCTGGTGCCGGAGAAGAAGGCGATCACCTTGGCCAAGGCGCCGGCGACGGCCGAAGCGACCGCTTCGCTGACCGTTCCCGGAGGGGCCACGCCGCGCACGATGTCGGCCACGGTGGAACCCTTGTTGACGCCGCCCACCGTGGTGACCGAGGCCACCAGATCCGGCCGCACGCCGGCCACGTAGCGCGCCGTGGGCGCGCCCTGGCTATGGCCGATCAGATTGACCTTTTGCGCGCCGGTGATGGCCAATATCTGCTGCACTTGCTGCAGCAGCTGTTCGCCGCGGGCCTCATTGCTGTCGGTGGCCGATACCTCGGCCACGAACACCTGGGCGCCATCGGCTTTCAACGCCGCCGGCACCTGATAGAAATAGTCCACGCCCAGCAACTGACCGAAACCGAACAGGCCGTGCACCAGCACGATGGGATAGCGAGTTTGGGTATAGCCGGTGGCGGCCAGGGCCGATGCGAACGGCAGCAGCAGCAAGACGAGCGCGAAAGCGCTGCGCGACAACAGACGTTTCATTATCTCTCCCGATGTGTTCTTGACCAGGGCCGCCGGATGGCGGCCCTTAACCGGGATAGAACATGACAAGCGCAAACGCCAGGACTAAATCAAACGTTCGTACCAATATCGCAATGCAGCAGACCTAAAGGACAGCCCGGCGATCCATCGTCAATGGATCGCCGGGCCATCACAGCGCGCCGCGCGCTCAATAATCGACGCCGAGGTAGATATAGCCGGTCAACTGCCCGCCCTTCGCCGTGCCGACGCCGACAAAGAACGGCCCCAGGATGGTATCGGCGCCCAAGAACAGCGAACCGGCTGGAATCCAATCGCGGGAAGACTGCAACTCGGTATAGTTCTGCCCCCACAGGCGACCGGCCTCCAGCGACACGCCGGCATAGACGCCGGAACCGAGCACCGGCGGCAGCGATGCCGCGCGCCAGTACACCATCAGCCGACCCAAAGCCACTTGTTCAGCCATCAGTTCACCGTTCTGGTAACCCGTCAGATTAAGGAACCCCCCCAGAGTTTGCGGAATGAAGCCGGCCCGGATGTCGACATAACCGCGCGCCTTGGCAGTGAAACGGGCGGTAAAGTCCCCATAGGTTCGGGCCAGCTCGCCGGTCACATCGTAAAATTTTTGATTGACCTCGCTGCCCAAAGCCGGCAAACCGGCGCCGAACTTGCCGCTGAAGTAATAGCCGGCCCGCGGCCAACGCGGATTGTCGAACTGATCCACCACCAAACGGGTTTGCACGCCGACATCGCGGAAACGCAAGCTGCCATCAAAATCGCTGGAGTCCCCTTGCAGCAAGGAATAATCATTATCCTGCCGGTAGAGGCCGATACGCCACTCACCGTACTTGCCCAGCGCCACCCCGGTATTCAGCTCGCCGCTCAACACATCGTTCTTCAGCGTGCCCAGGACGGTATGATCGTCGTTGAACACGCGGAACGGCTTCTGCTCATAGCTCAACGAGCCGGATACGAAGAATGGACTTCCGCGCCATAAGGGCTGGTAGATTTCGGAGGTAATCGACTTCTCGTAGCCAATCGCCACGTCATTGCGCCATGACGCGCCCGCATCGTTCAGCGAAGCCCACTCATGGGCGGCGCGGAAAGTGAAAGTGCTGTCGCCAGGCGTGTCGCTGTTCAGATTGAGTCCAAAGTGCAGCGAGTTCTGGCCTATGCTGCGTTCTACCGGCATCACCGTCATCACGTTGCGGCCGGTAACGTTATCGACTCGATAGGACAGTTTGTCGTATTCGCCGCCAGCGAATATCTCATCCAGGCGTTGCCGCGCCATGCCAACGGGCACCGCCGGTCCGTTGAAGCTCAAGGACTCCTGCAGGGTGGCCACCTTGGTGAAAGTGCCGTCCTTGCCTTCCACCTTGACCTCGTCCAGCACCGGATAGCGCGGCCTCTGCAAGCGGCTTTTCCACGCCGCGTACTGTTCTTCCGAGACCGAAAGCGCCGACAGCTGGGCATCCATCTTGCGCGCTGCTTCCTCGCCGCGCTTGACGATGGCGCGATGGTCGCCAAATGACGCGGCGGTATAGCCGGTGAGGTCAGGCCGGATCACGATGTCGTTCTTGTCCAGCAACTTCATCTGCTGCCTGACGTTGCGCATCACCGCCAGATTGGAACTTTGCGCCACCACGTCGAACCAGGACTGGATTTCATCGGCCTTCATCAGCGGCGAGCCCACATCCACCACAATCACATGTTTGGCGCAGCGCCCCTTCACATCCTGCACCGGCACATTGCGGGCAATCGCTCCGTCCACCAGCAGGCGGCCATTGTCTTCCACCAGATCGAACACGCCCGGCACCGCCATGCTGGCGCGCAAGGCGCGCGACAGCGAGCCCTTGTCGAACACGACCGCGTCGCCGGTCAGCAAATCGGCGGCAACGGCGCGGAACGGGATGGGCAGCTTGTCGAAGCTGTCGATATTGCGATCGCGCGTGATGTTGTGGATGTACATCTCGATGCCCTGGGAATTGATGGCGCCGCGCGGCAAACGCAGTTCGCCGTCTTTCAGGCCAAAGCTGGCATCGAGATAATTCTTGTAGTCATTGCGCTTGCGGTCATACGGGATATTCGCCCGCGCCGGCCGGCCGGACAGCATCTGATCCCAGTCGGCGCCATTGAACTCCTTCTCCATCTCGTCCAGCGGCAAGCCATTGGCGTAAATGCCACCGATCAAGGCCCCGGCGCTGGTGCCGGCAATGCAGGAAATCGGAATGCGCAGCCGTTCCAGCTCCTTCAATACCCCAAGGTGGGCGAAACCGCGCGCGCCGCCGCCGCCGAGCACAACCCCAACCCCTTCAGGCACTTGCGGCTCTTCCGCGGCGCGGGCAGACGGAACCGCGGCCAAGGCCGCCAAAACGAACGCCGCGACCGATACCCAAAATGAGAATTTCCTTGTCCAGGCCATGTTTGTTAATTTTGAGATTGTAGTTTCACCATCATCAACGCGTGACGTAAGATAGAGTGACAAATAAGCGAGTACATCACTTTCATTAATAAAGCTGGGCTCAATGTTTGATTTCAAATCGCTAGTCACTTCGCTTCTGAGCAAAAACACGCCGGCATCCGGCGTGGCGCAATCGGCAACCCTGCTGGTACGAGACTTGCCGCAGGCTGAATACTTTACTGCCTTGGTAGAAATCATCAAGGCTATTTCCAAAATTAACGCCGATACCGAGATATCGTTGAAAGAGCGCGTCAAAACGCTGCTCTATGTGGACGACAAGGCGGCCGACATCCATCAGCAGCTGTGCAGCGACTACCTGCATGCCAGAGCAGGCAGTAAAGGCTATCTGCCCACCATTCTGGCGTACTGGCATGAGCTGTCCACCGCCTACCAGATTTGCCTGAGGCTGCACAAAAACGCGCCGAGCCAAGCCGCCGAGGCCGAGCTGCAGCTGGTCACCATACGCGGGCTGCATCACCAGATGCGGCTGCTGGCCTGGAACGCGCTGCGTTACCTGAAACCGGAAGGCAGCGCCTGGCAGCAGGGTTTCCGCTTTTACATCTACGCCGAGGAAGCCGGCTTCGCCCGCACCCCGCTGCTGCTGTATCCCCACTCGCGCCAAGAAATCACCTGCGAGCATCTCCTGCTGCAGGCGGGCATGCTGTATCTGGCGCAGACGGAAAACATGCTGCACAAGGAGATCATCGCAGTCGACCAACTGCTGTTGCTGATCTGCCAACAGATTCCGCTGGAAAAACAGCCGCCGCTGGAGACGCCCGTTTTCGTCTTCAATTTGTCGATGGCGGAGCCGCCTCAGCCGATGCTGCGCGGCATGGCCGGCAAATGGCACCGCTATTGGTCGTCATATGAAATCAGCACCCGCCTGGCCGACCTGATGTTCGACCTAGACTCCCGCATCCCGTCGCAGATTGCCGCGCTGGATTGCGAACTGGAGCGCGAGGAGTGGGCCGATTTATGCGAAAAGCTGGCCATCCGCTGGTCAAACGACGGCGGCAAATCGCTGCGCAAATCGGAACGCTCGCTGCACGCCTCCAGCGCGCACGTCTCCATCGGCTTCGAACGCGTGGCTTTCCAGATCAAGGTGCAGGACGTCAGCGCGCTGGACGTCGACCGTATCGACGAATGGCGCATCAATGACATCAGCAGCACCGGCATGGGCCTGACCTTCATCGGCAAGGCCATCGAGCAGCTGGCCATCGGACGGTTGATTCTGGTGCGCACCGACAGCCACCCGCCGCTGCTGGGCATCATCCGGCGCATCCTGCGCCAGAACAACGGCACCAAGGTCGGCATTGAAATACTGGGGCAAACGCCGGTCGGGGTGTCGCTGCTGGACCCGCAGCAGCCGGAAACGCCTCCGTCCAGCGGCATCTACATCACCCAGCCCAACTCCCGCCAGGGGCAGCGCTGGTTCCTGATGCCCAAACCGCTGGCCAGCGCCGACAAGGAATTGATCCTGACCGCCCAGGGCAAGTCCTACCAGATCAAGCTGAAAGAGCCCCGGCGGGAATTCGAAGACTGCAACCATAGCAACTTCGACACCCTGGCCAAGATAGACTGAGTCACCCTGCGACGCGGCCCTCGCCGCGTCCCCTCCTTTCCCCCTTTCCTCTCCTCCAGCCCTCGCTGCCGCTCATGCCGCGCGCAAAGCCGCGCTTATCTTCGGCTCCAATCAATAAATGACAAAAACGTATTTACGCAATAAAAATTAACAAATAATATCTTTGAAGCGGCAATATGCCGCTCAAAGGAAAAAATAGAGGAAACCACCATGCAACTTCGTTTCATCAGCAGCGCCATCGCGCTGGCATTGGCCTCTCAGGCCGGCCATGCCGCAGCGCCGGGCCAGCCGGCTTATCCGCTGCAAGCTGGCGATCCGCTGGCCAATCAGCAATGGCATCTGCAGAACACCGGCCAGAATGCGTTCTCCAAGCGCGGCGGGGTCAAGGGCATTGATCTTGATCTCGCTTTCACCCATTTGCGCGGCATCCGCGGTGTGGGCACCACCATCGCCGTGATCGATGATGGCCTGGAAATTCGCCATCCGGATCTGGCGGCCAATATCGTGCCGGGATCAAAAAACCTGGTGACGGGCAGCGACGATCCGACCCCGGCATCGCCGGACAATGCGCACGGCACCTCGGTGGCCGGCATCGCCGCCGCCGTCGGCTACAACGGCATAGGCGGCCGCGGCATCGCGCCGTCGGCCGGACTGAAGGGCTTCAACTGGCTGTTGGCGCAAACCATGGAAGGCTGGCTGCTATCCCACGGCAAGCAGCCGGGCGGCAAACCGCTGGAATCCTTTACCGACGCCAGGGTTTTCAACCAAAGCTATGGCTCGTCCGCCCTCACCTCGCAGCCGGGCAATCCGGACGCCGACATCGAGCTGAAAACCGAAGAGGAAACCTACGAGGAAGTCAGCCGCAACAGCCATTGGGGCCGCGGCGCGGTTTTCGTCAAATCCGCCGGCAACGCCTACAACTATTTCCGAGTCAATGGCGGCTACCTGCTGGGCTACCAAGGCAATAACGGCCTGCCGGTACAGGACTCCAACCTGACCACCGACAACAGCAATTACTGGAATGTCGTGGTATCGGCCCTGAACGCGGACGGCGTGCGTTCGTCCTATTCGTCGGTCGGCGCCAACGTGCTGCTGACCGCGCCAGGCGGCGAATACGGCACCGACTCGCCGGCCATGGTCACCACCGACCTTTCCGGCTGCAATCGCGGCTACAACGTAAGCGGCGAGGCCGCCAACAGCCTGCATGGCGGCACCGCGCTCGATCCCAACTGCGATTACAACAGCGTGATGAACGGCACCTCGTCCGCGGCGCCGGCCACGTCCGGCTCGTTCGCGCTGGTGATGTCTGCCAATCCCGCGCTCTCCGCCCGCGACGTACGCCATTTGCTGATCACCACCGCCCGCAAGGTGGACGCCGCTCAGCCTGGGGTGACGCTGGCGTTCAAGGATGCGGCGGGCAATCCCCACAGCTACCAGGCCTTGCCGGGATGGCAGAAAAACGCCGCGGGCCTGTCTTTCCATCCGTTTTATGGCTTTGGCCTGATCGATGTGGACAAGGCGGTGGAAAAAGCGCTGTTCTATCAGCGCCCGCTGCCCCCGCTGGAAAAAACCCGCTGGCAAACCGTGAACGCGCAGGCAACCATCCCGGACGGCGATGAAAAAGGCGTGGAAAGCGTATTCAACCAGCCGGATAACCTGACGGTGGAAGCGGTGCAGATCCTGGTGGATGCGCAGCACGGCCGCGCCAGCGACCTGGCGGTGGAACTGATCTCGCCGTCCGGCACCCGCTCGGTGCTGCTGTCGCCGCGCACCGCTCTGGTGGCGGAGGAATATGGCTTGAACCAGCAGCGGCTGCTGTCCAACCACTTCTATGGCGAGCCGGCCAAAGGCCAATGGCGGCTGCGGGTGATAGACAGCAATGGCGGCGAGTACCAGTTCGTCCATCGGGTCAACGGCAAAAACACCACCTACTCGCTGCCAAACGCGGCAGGCAAACTGAAATCGTGGTCGATCCGCTTCTTCGGCCACCGGAGCGCAACATGAAAGCCATTCTCTCTCTGATCCCCGCCCTACTGGCGCTTTCCGCCGTGGCTCACGCGGCCGACCTGCCCTTCCTGCCCAAGCCGGCCGGGCAGGCCGTTTCCATCAACGGCAAGGTGTACTACAAACAGACGCCGCAGCCCAAGATGGGCGTTTCCGCCAAGCTGGCGGCCTCGCCCGCTGCCGCGACGCCCACGCTGAAGCGCGGCGACGTGGTGCAAAGCGCCAAGCAGACGGTGCCGGCATCCGTCAGCGGCGCCGTGCTGGTGCAATTGGCCTCCGCGCAGGACGAGGCGGCGCTCGCGCGCGATCACGGCCTGACGCCGCGCTACCGCACGGCCAGCGTGGTGGTGTTTGACAGCCCCCCGCAGGCCGACCTGCTGGCGCTGCAGCAAAAATTAGCGGCGGACAAGCGGGTGAAGAAAGCGCAGCTCGAGCTGGCCAGCAACGACAAGCAGCCAGAATAAGACATCGCCGCGCCCATTCATGACAAAGGCTTGCCACGGCAAGCCTTTTCTTCTGCAAAACACTGCTTGCGCGCCCCAGAGTCAAAACCCGGGCCATCTGCCATTCCACTCGGGCATGGCGCCCCTTCACGCCCTCCAGTCTGGCGAATGGAAGAAAATCCCACATCCACCTCATGGATTCCACACCAAACTGCACAATCACCGCCACGGCGCTTGCTTGAAATTCAGAGACATGGGTTAATCGCCAGATAGCGACGCGACTTGCCGATTGCATGTATCTTTCAATTAATAGCAATTCAAATATTATTTATTTATAAATATCCAAACAGAAACATTAAAGTAGCCCGCAATACCTATCAAGCACTCGCACCTTGACGGAGTCCATTGCCATGTCGGTTTCCAAGAAAATCCTGCTGCTGATTTCGCTGTCCATTCTTACCTTGATCGGCATCAGCGCCTACAGCCTGTACACCCAATCCCGGCTGGCGGATACCGCCAGCAATTTCTCCCAAGCGGACTACCCCAAGTTGATCACGCTGAACCAATTCGGCAACGCCATCGCCTCCATCCGGCTGGTGGGGATGCAAGTGCTGGTGGCGGATAGCGAAGCGGACCGCCTGGCGGCCAAGGCCAAGGTCGATTCTGCCTATGCAGCCGCCAAATCGACGCTGGATCAGTACGGCGCGCAGGTCGACAATGAAGAGGACCGCGCGCTTTACCAGGAAAACGTCCGACTGCTGGACCGCTATTGGGGCACCATGGTCCCGCTGATGGACGCGGCTCTGCACGGCAATCTGGCCGAAGCGCTGCGGCTGCGCGCCACCTCTGCCCTGCCCGCCGGCAATGCGCTGACCAAGGGCATCGCGGCGCATATCGACTACAACAAGCGCCATGTGGAGCAGGAGGTGGCGAATGCCCATCGGCTGATCGAAACCACCCGCGACATCACCCTGGCCGTCACGGCGCTGCTGGCGCTGCTGCTCATCGCCATCGGCCTGCGCTGCCACCGCTCCATCAGCCGGCCGCTGCAAGACCTGAACCAGACCATGAACCGGATAGGCGAGCGCCTGGATTTCACGCTGCAGGTCAAGGTGCATAACCCAAGCGACGAAATCGGCAACACCGCCGCCACCTTCAACCTGCTGATGGACCGCATCCGCCACAGCATGAGCGATATTTCCGGCAATTGCGCCAAGGTGGCAGCCTACGCCACCGACCTGGCCAGCGCCGCCGGCAATGTGCTGCAGGCGGCGGAAAGACAAAACGAGGCATCCTCCGCCATCGCCGCCACCATGCAGCAGCTGTCGGTCAGCATCCATCAAGTGGGGGACCGGGCCGAATACAGCAATCAGCAAACCGAGGAAGCCAGCCGCCACGCCGACACCGGCCAGCAGGTCATCGCGCGCACGGTGGAGGAAATCCGGTCGATCTCCCACACCGTCGACCACGCCAGCAGCAGCCTGCATGAACTGGAAGAGCAGAACAACCGGATCGCCAACTCGGTCAGCAGCATCAAGGACATCGCCGATCAGACCAATCTGCTGGCGCTGAACGCGGCGATCGAGGCCGCCCGCGCCGGCGAGATGGGCCGCGGCTTCGCCGTGGTGGCGGACGAGGTGCGCAAACTGGCCGAGCGCACCACCATCCTGACCGGCGAAATCGACCACATCATCCGCGGCGTGACCGATACCTCGCGCCAGACCACCACGCGCATGAGCGAAACGCAGCAACTGGTGGTGTCCGGCGTCGTCCGGGCGGACGAGGCCTTGATCACGATCGGGGAAATCGGCAAGTCGTCCAACACCGCCAGCCAGATGGTGGGAGAAATAGCGGACTCGATACGCGAGCAGGCCCATGCCTGCAACAGCATCGCCGTGCAGGTGGAAAAAATCGCGGAAATGGCGATCCAGTCCAGCGCCGCCGCCCATCAAACCGCCAAGACGGCGGAGCAACTGGACGAGGCCGTCGTGGCCATGAACCAGGCGGTCAACCGCTATCGCCTGTAAAACCGCCTGGCGCGTGCGGACGATGACTAACCCGTCAGCAAAGGCTGAGGATCATTGACGGCCATCGCGACATCCCGCAACACCGCCAGCCCGTGCGCCGCTCGCGCCTTATGGCATTGCGCCGATCCGGCCTCCACCTCGCGACAGGCGCTCGGGCGCGCGGCATAGATGCCGCAGGCCACGCTACGGCCCACCTCGCCCTGCAAGGCGACGCAACGCGGGCTATTCGACCAGGTGCCGCGCATGCAGCGGGTCCAGTCGTTGACTTTCTCGGTGAATTGGCTGGGGATCGCGCCGCCGCCGTCATCGGCCTCAGCCCAGTAGAAGGAAACGCGGAAGTTGGCGCAGCAGGCGCCGCAGGATTGGCAGGGATTGCTTTTTTCACTCATGGCAAGCAAGAAAAACAGTTTACGAATCACGCCTCGATCAGGCGAAATAATGTGATCCGGGTATTCTGTCAGGCTCGCTTGCCGCCCTCAAGTAAAACTATTTTGATGCGCCGCCCTGCAGCCACTCCGCCATCCCGATGCCGGCGGCGCGGCCGCTGGCGAAGCAGGCGGTCAGCAGATAGCCGCCGGTAGGCGCCTCCCAATCCAGCATCTCGCCGGCGCAGAACACGCCGGGCAGCGCCTTCAGCATTTGCCGCTGGTCCAACGCGGAGAAACACACCCCGCCGGCCGTGCTGATCGCCTCGTCCATGGGCCGCGGCGCCGCCAGCCTCAACGGCAGGCGTTTGATCGCGGCGGCCAGCGTCGGCAGGTGCTGGAAACTCTCCTTGTCCAGGCACTCGCGTAAGATTCCGGCGCGCGCCCCCTTGAGGTTCAACCTGCTTTGCAGATGGCTGGATAGCGAGCGTGAGCCGCGCGGGTGCGTCACCTCGGCCAGCACCTTGGCCTCGTCCCAGGACGGGATCAAGTCCAGATAGCAGGTGGCGGAGCCGGAGCGGGCGATCTCGTCGCGCAGCAGCGCCGAACAGGCGTAAATCAGGCTGCCTTCGATGCCGCCCCGCGTGATGACGCACTCACCCACGCGCTTGAAGCTACGTCCATCTCCGCCCTCGAAGGAAAGCCCCACCGCCTTCAGCGGCTCGCCGGCGAACTTGTCGGAGAAAAACGTGCTCCAGCTGACATCAAATCCGCAATTGGACGGCATCAGCGGCGCCGTGGCCACGCCGCGCTCGGTCAGCCAAGGCATCCAGCGGCCATCCGACCCCAGCTTTTTCCAGCTGCCGCCGCCCAGCGCCAGCAATACCGCGTCCGCGCGCACCGCCAGTTCGCCGTCCGGCGTATCGAAACGCAGGCTGCCGTCAGCGTCCCAGCCCTGCCAGCGATGGCGCGCATGGATGCGCACGCCGGCATCGCGCAGCCGGCTGAGCCAGGCGCGCAGCAGCGGCGCGGCCTTCATCTCGCGCGGGAACACCCGGCCGGAGCTGCCGACAAAGGTTTCCACGCCCAGTCCATGCGCCCAGGCGCGCAGCGCATCGGCGTCAAACGCGCGCAGCAGCGGCTCGATCTGTTCCGCGCGCGCGCCATAACGGCCGACGAAGGCCGGATACGGCTCGGAATGAGTGAGGTTCAGCCCGCCTATGCCGGCCAGCAGAAATTTACGTCCCACCGAGGGCATGGCGTCATAGACATCCACCTGGATGCCGCGTTGCGCCAGCATCTCCGCCGCCATCAAACCCGCCGGCCCGCCGCCTATGATGGCGACACCGCGCCCCGCTCCGTCACTCATGCCCATCTCCACGCTATCCGATCTCGATTTCACCATAGCCGGCGCAGTCAGCCGCGTCGGCAAGGGCGCGATTGTTGCAGAAAAAGCCGGCCAACCCAAGCCATAAGGCCTTGAACACGCTTTGATAGCAAATCCGCCACCGCGGCAAGCGGTATCGGCGCATTCCTTGATCTTGGCCAGACGCGGCCCACACTCTCCGAACTAGAATTCCTACGGCATAGCCATGCTAAAGTTATTTTCAGCTGCCCGCTCAGCGACGATCAAAACACAAACCACACACAGGAGACGGGGCCACGCCGCCCCGGCATGCAATGAGAAAATTTTCCGACTGGCCAATCTGGCTGCGACTGACCGGCGCCATCTGGAGCTGCCTGGTACTGGCATGGGGGGGATTGATCGCGTGGGAAACGCGCGCGAGCCGCGACATCGCGGTAGAACAGGCCAAGGACCTGGCGCACAGCATGAATGAAATGACGCTGGCCGGGCTGACCGGCATGATGATCACCGGCACCGTGGGCCAGCGCGATGTGTTTCTGGACCAGATCCGCGAGCTGTCCGCAGTGCGCGACCTGCGGGTGATACGCGGCGAACCCGTCAACAAGCAATTCGGCCCCGGCAACGCCGGCGACAAGGGGCGCGCCACCGATGCGCTGGAACGCGCCGCGCTGCAGGACGGCAAGCCGCATGTGCAGATCGAATCCACACCCGAGCTGGGCGAGCATTTGAGGGTGGTGTACCCGGCGCTGGCCTCATCCAATTATCTGGGCAAGAACTGCATGGCCTGCCACCAGGTGGCGGACAAAACGCCGCTGGGCGCGGTCAGCATGCGCATCTCGCTGGAAAAACCCTATGCCGCGGTGGACAGCTTCCGCACGCAGAGCATCCTGTTCGCCCTGCTGGCCTCGCTGCCGCTCTTGGGCGTGGTGTATCTGTTCATCCGCCGTTTCGTGACCGACCCCTTGCAGGAAATGGCCAAGGGCTTGGCCGAGCTGGCCAAGGGCGAAGGCGACCTGACGCGCCGGCTGCCGACCAGAAGCAACGACGAGATCGGCGTCACCGCCCGCCTGTTCAACCAGATGCTGGGCACGGTGGCCAGCCTGGTGCGCCAAGTCAGCGAAAGCGCGGACGCGGTGGCGCTGGCCTCGCGCCGGCTGTCCGGCGGCGCCAACCAGCTGGCCGCCAGCTCGCACCGCCAGAACAGCCAGTCGCTGGCCGCCGCGGAGGCCGTGGAACAGCTGGCCTGCCACATCGGAGAGATCGCCGGCAAGGCGGAGCACGTCAGCAACGGCGCCGAGGAAAGCCTGCAGCGTTCCGAGCAGGGCCAGCGCAGCTTGCAGCAGCTGCAACAGGAGGTCGGCCAGGTGGAAAGCGCGGTGCAGCTGATGGCACAGGCGGAGAGCGACCTGGTCAACTCCACCGCCGTGATCACGAGCATGACCAAGGAAGTCCGCGAGATCGCCGAGCAGACCAACCTGCTGGCGCTGAACGCGGCGATAGAAGCCGCCCGCGCCGGCGAGATGGGCCGCGGCTTCGCCGTGGTGGCGGACGAGGTGCGCAAACTGGCCGAAAAATCGGCCAAATCCGCCAGCGAGATCGACTCCGTCACCGGCGCGCTGAACAGCAAGACCGATGCGGTGCGGCAAGCCGTCAGCGCCAGCCTGCAATCGCTCGAAGCCAGCCGCCACTCCACAAACAGCGTGGCCAGCGTGCTGAGCGCCGCCAACCAGTCGGTGGCCGAGGTCCGCAACGGCCTGCAGCAGATCGTCGAGGTCACCGAGCAGCAACGCCTCACCAGCCAGGCGGTCAATGAAAACATCGACGCCATCGCCAACATGGCGCGCACCAACGACGCCGACATTCAGCAGACCGTAGGCGCGGCGGCGGAGCTGGAAACGCTGGCCCAGCGCCTGACGGATTCGGTGTCGCGCTTCCGAGTGTGAGGATACCCGGGCAAAAACCGCAACATCTGATAAAACTAGATAGGAAGACCCCAGCGCCCGGTTCACCGGGCGTTTTTTTCAACTGAAAATGCGCCGGGCATTTGGCCGCGAGCCTCACTGCTGTTACACTGCCCAGCCTTTAGCCAACCGCGCCAAGTCATTGTGAAACCAGCCGCTTTTTCCTCCCTGCCCCTGCCCGCCCCCTTGCTGTCCAACCTGGACAGCCTGGGCTACCACCAGATGACCGCCATCCAGGCCGCCAGCCTGCCCGCCATTCTGGAAGGCCGCGACCTGATCGCCCAGGCCAAGACCGGCAGCGGTAAGACGGCTGCGTTCGGCTTGGGCCTGCTGGCCAGCATCAATCCGCGCTGGTTTGGCGTGCAGGCGCTGGTGATGTGCCCGACGCGCGAACTGGCTGACCAGGTGGCGCAGGAAATCCGCCGCCTGGCGCGCGCCATCGACAATATCAAGGTGGTGACGCTGACCGGCGGCACCCCGATGGGGCCGCAGATCGGCTCGCTGGAGCATGGCGCGCACATCGTGGTGGGCACGCCGGGCCGGCTGCAAGACCACCTGTTCCGCGAAACGCTGAATCTCTCCGGCGTGAAAACGCTGGTGCTGGACGAGGCGGACCGCATGATAGACATGGGCTTCATCGAGGAAATCGTCGGCATCGTCCGCGCCTGCCCGAAGAACCGCCAGACCCTGCTGTTCTCCGCCACCTATCCGGAAGACATCCGCAAGGCCAGCGCGCAGTTCCTGAAAAAACCGGTGGAAGTGAAGGTGGAGTCGCTGCACAAGGCCGACCACATCGAGCAGTGGTTCTACAAGGTGCAGCCGGAAACCCGGCTGGAGACGGTCAGCCGCATTCTGCGCCACCTGCGTCCCACTTCGGCGCTGGCCTTCTGCAATACTCGCGAACGCTGCAAAGAGCTGGTGCGCGAGCTGCAGGAACAGGGCTTCAACGCCCTGACGCTGCACGGCGACCTGGAGCAGCGCGAGCGCGACCAGATTCTGCTGCGCTTCGCCAACAAGAGCGCCACGGTGCTGGTGGCCACCGACGTGGCGGCGCGCGGACTGGACATCAAGGAACTGGATGTGGTGATCAATGTCGACGTCACCCATGATCCGGAAGTCCACATCCACCGCATCGGCCGCACCGGCCGCGGCGATCAGCACGGCCTGGCGCTGACCCTGGCCACCGACAGCGAGGCCAAACGCCTGGTGCAGATCGAAAACTACCAGCAGGCCGACCTGACCTGGGCCGACGTGGAAGAGCTGACGCCTGCGCCGGGCGGCCCGCTGCTACCGCCGATGGTGACGCTGGAAATCGCCGGCGGCAAGCGCGAAAAACTGCGCCCGGGCGACCTTTTGGGCGCGCTGACCGGCGAGGCCGGCTTTGCCGGCAGCCAGATCGGCAAGATCAACATCTTTGAATTCAACAGCTTCGTGGCGCTGGAGCGCAACATCGCCGAAGCCGCCCTGGCCAAGCTGTCGCAAGGCAAGATCAAGGGCAAGCAGTTCAAGATGCGGCTGATCGGCTGACGCCGAAAATGAAACAGGGCCTGGCGGCCCTGTTTTCCCCGACCCGCACCCTCGTCTTATACCTGATACTGCGCCACCGTCCGCTGTATGCTTTCCGCCTGATCCTTCAGCCGGTTGGCGGAACTGGCCGAATCATTGGCATCCTTGGAGTTGCCCTCGGCCATCTGGGCGATCTGCTCCACCTTCTGCGCGATGATATTGCTGGCGCTGCCCTGCTCCACAATGCTGCTGGAAATTTCTCTGATCAGCTCCACGCTGCGTTCGGAATTGGTTTTGATTTCCTGAATCGCCTCGCTGGCGCCGCGCGCCTTTTCCGCCTCCAGATTCACCCGCTCCACCACTTGTTGCATGCCGGCCACCGCCGCCTGCGTGCCGTGCTGCATCTTGTCTATTACGCCGGAAATTTCCGTGGTGGAGCTGGCGGTGCGCTCGGCCAGCTTGCGCACCTCGTCCGCCACCACGGCGAAGCCGCGTCCCATTTCGCCGGCTCGCGCCGCCTCGATCGCCGCGTTCAGCGCAAGCAGATTGGTCTGATCCGCAATGTCCTTGATCACCCCCAAAACCGTGGCGATGGTGGCGCTGTCATCGCGCAGCTTGCCGATGCGATCCGCCGCCTCGCCTACCGCCTGCGCCACGGCGCTGATGCCGTCCACCGTGCCCAGCACCACGCCGCTGCCGCGCTCGGCGATCTCGCCGGCCTCCCGCGCCTGCGCATTCGCCTCGCGCGCCCGGTCCGCCACATGGTTGATGCTGACCGTCACCTGCTCCACGGCGGCCGCCATCTCCGAGGCAGACTCGCTCTGCGTCACCGAACTGCCGGCGATGTGCGAGGACGAATCAGCCATCATCACGATGGCGCCTTGCATCTGGCTCACGCTGCCGCGGATTTCCAGAAAGCTCTGCTGCAGCCGCCCCATCAGCTCGTTGAACGCAGTCGCTGCCTGGCCAATCTCGTCCATGCGCGCAACCGGCGCGCGTTGGCGGAAATCCAGCTGCGTGCGCACGGCCTGCATGGTGCCAAGCAAGCTGGCCAGGCTGTTGCGGATATTGACGTACAGCTGGGCGCTGAGAGCGCCGCAGACCAGCACCGCCAACGCGATCACGGCCAGGGATACAGTAAAGCCCGTGCTATAAGCAGCCGCGTTATCTTTGGACAACTGATCAGCCAGCTTGTAGTTGTACTCGATGTGGTCCAGCAGCAATTGATTCAGCGTCTTGGCCTCGTTCGACATATCGCCCAGCATCAGTTTGTCGGCGCCGGCGGCATCGTTGGCCTGCACCAGCTGCAAGTATTTCTCGCGCTGCTGCCTATAGGTTTTCATGGCGTCGCGGTCAGCCTGCAGCATCTTGCGGTCGGTATCATCCGAGATCAGGTCCTTCTCGTACTTGTCCATCGTCGCGTCAAAACGCTTGTCCAGCTCGGACATCTGCGCCTGTTGCGCCGATTTGGCGGCGGGGTCGGTCAAGGCCACGCTGCGCGCCAACGTCAGCCGGATGTCCGCCAGCGCCTCCTTGCCCTCGTCCAGATCATGGATGCTGGGGAAGGTATTGATCTTCAGATAATCGAAGCGCTCATTAGCCTGTTTCTGCTGCCACAAACCCTGAACACCCACCACGATCATCGCGATCAGGGCCAGAGCTATCGTCAACATCAGCCGCTTGGTTATCGTCATCGCCCACTCCTTCCAACCATCCGTGCCAGGGAAATTACTTAGAATAGTTATAGACAGGACTGACAAACAAACAACAAATCGTTCCGCATATCCGATGCACGGCGCAGCGCGCGCTTCCCATCTTCCGGGCAAACCGGTAATATCCTGCCCCTTGCCGCTGCCGCGGCGTTTATTCACTGGGTTCCCTCACCCCAGTCAGCAAAAAGGATATTCCGATGTTTGCCTTTACCAGCCGTCAGCGCTTGTCAGCGCTGCTGTGGCTCACCTTGTTTCACATCGCCATCATTGCGTCCAGCAATTACCTGGTGCAGCTGCCGATCACCGTATTCGGCTTTCACACCACCTGGGGCGCTTTCACGTTTCCGTTTATCTTCCTGGCTACCGACCTGACCGTGCGCATCTTCGGCGCGCCGCTGGCCAGGCGCATCATTCTGGCGGCCATGGTGCCGGCGCTGGCCATCTCCTATCTGGTGTCCACGCTGTTCTATCAGGGCGCCTGGCAAGGCGCGCAGGCGCTGCAGCAGTTCAACCTGTTTGTCGCCCGCATCGCCGTGGCCAGCTTTGCCGCCTATGCCTTGGGCCAGATACTGGATGTACAGGTATTCAACCGGCTGCGTCAGCTCAAGGCCTGGTGGGCGGCCCCGGCGGCGGCGATGTTCTTGGGCAATGTCAGCGACACGCTGTCGTTTTTCTTCATCGCCTTCTACAAGAGCAGCGACGCCTTCATGGCCGCCAACTGGGTTGAGATCGCTCTGGTGGATTACAGCTTCAAGGTGCTGATCTGCATGCTGTTCTTCCTGCCCATGTACGGCGTAGTGTTGAAGATGATCTTGCAGCGGCTGCTGCGGAGCGGCGCAACAGAGCAAGCGCTGCAGCCGGTTTGATCCTGGCGGGGCAAGAACTGGCTCAGAGGCATCGGCTTAACAGAATGATGGGTAATCCGGGCATTGCGCCACATCGAATGCAACGCAATGCTCGGGCGCTCAGATCGACTGCGCCGCCAGATCGCGCCGGTATTTGACGAAACCGCGCTTGGCGTCGCCGTGAAAGCCCTGCCGCATGAAAAATCGGTGCGCGTCCACACGACTGGCCGAACTGAGCAACATGATCTTGCTGCAATCGCGAGCCATACAACTACGCTCCGCCTCGCGCAGCAGCGCCTCTCCCGCCCCCCGGCCACGCCAACGCGCATCCACTATCAGGTTTTCCAGCACGGCGAAGGGTTGTTCGCCATACATCGCGTCTTCGCAAAATCCGAGCCAAACAGTGGCTATCAGCTCGCCATCGTATTCGCACACCAGGATCTGAGTTCGCAGACCATCGGCCAGCAATGCTAGACGCTCCGGCAATACCCGCACCGCCGGATCGCCAGTCAGCTGGGAATAGAGTGCCGTCAACGCAGCCGCATCGGCTGCAAGAGCCAAACGGATTTTCCACTGGGAACACCTTAACAGCGGCTTATCAACCGCAAACTCTGATCCCGGCACTGCCATCCATTCGCCACCGTCATCTTGGCGAGTCATTTCCATATCGCTTCACTCCGATAAAAACAGGCCCACACCAGCAACAGGTTCGGTGCCGCAGGCCTTGAGCTTAGCGACGAATAATCCCTATGTCATTTCATTTGAATATCCAGCCCCACCGCCCCGGGGTCCAGCTGGCGCCAGACCGCGTCATCGCGCCAATGCCGGCACCAGTCCGGCACGGCGGCGGCCTCCATCGGCCGGGCGATGCCGAAACCCTGGGCATAGCGGCACCCCAGCGCGCGCAGCGCGGCGCCATGCTCCAGCGTTTCCACGCCTTCGGCGATCACCTTGCGATTGAAGATCGCCGCCAGCTGAATCACGCCTTCAACGATGTGGCGATCATCGGCGCTGGTCAGCATGTCGTGTATGAAGCTGTTGTCTATCTTCAGCGTCTCCACCGGCAGGCGGCGCAGATAATTCAGCGAGGCATAACCGGTGCCGAAATCATCCAGGGCGAAATGGACGCCAAGCTGGCGGCAGCGCTGCAGCGTCTCGATGGTTCTCTCCACATCCGCCTCCGCGCTTTCCTGGATTTCCAGTTCCAGGAAGTCCGGCGGCACATTTGGATACAGGGCCAGGCTTTGCGCCAGATGATCGCAAAAATCCGCGCTGAGCAGATAGTGCGCGCTGACATTGGTGCTGATCCGAATGGAGAAGCCGGCATCGGCCCATTGCGACACCTGCTTCAGCGCGGCATCCATCACCCATTGCCCGAATGCGCCTTCCAGTTCGTGGCCGCGCAGATGCGGCAGGAACTCCGCCGGCGCAAGCAGGCCGCGCTTGGGGTGGTGCCAGCGGATCAAGGCTTCCACGCCCATGATCTCGCCATCGAACAAATCGACCTTGGGCTGGTAG
Organism: Chromobacterium sp. ASV23; assembly: GCF_016428945.1. NCBI lineage: Bacteria > Pseudomonadati > Pseudomonadota > Betaproteobacteria > Neisseriales > Chromobacteriaceae > Chromobacterium > Chromobacterium sp. ASV23. The sequence continues at coordinate 11,882 of NZ_JAELTR010000001.1, read as the reverse complement.
AACAAAGCGAACTCGTCGCGGCCCAGCGCCTGGCTCAGCAATTCCAGGAACTGGCGATGCTCCTGCGCCACGCGGTCGCTTTCCGGATCGAACAGCTGATAGCGGTTCTTGCCCGCCTCCTTGGCCACATACATCGCCTGGTCGGCGTGGCGCAGCAGCGTGTCCGGATCGACATTGTCCTGCGGATACAGGCTGACGCCTACGCTGCACGTGACATTGACCGTGATATTGCCCACCAGCACCGGCGCGGCCACCGCCTGCAGTATCCGGTCCAGCACCAGCATGCACTCTTCGGTGGAGCCGACCTCGGACAACAGCACCACAAACTCGTCGCCCCCCAGCCGCGCCAAGGTGTCGTCGCCGCGCAGCACGGATTTCAGATGGCCGCTCACCGCCACCAGCAGTTGGTCGCCCACCTCATGGCCATATTGATCGTTGACCGATTTGAAGCCATCCAGATCGAGGAAGCACACCGCGCAGGACTTGCCGCTGCGCGTGGCGCGCATGATGGCCTGGCGCAGCCGGTCGGATAGCAGCCGGCGGTTCGGCACGCCGGTCAGCGGATCGAAGTGCGCCACCCTATCCAGCTCCGCCTCATGCACCTTCAACTGGGTGATATCGGAGAAAATGCCGATATAGTGCTGCACTTGGCCGTTTTCATCCCGCACCACCGAAATCGACAACAGCTCGGCGTACAGCTCGCCGTTCTTGCGGCGGTTCCACAACTCGCCGCGCCAGAAGTTATGCCCCTTCACCGAGCTCCACAACTCTTCGTAAAAGCTGTTGGACTGCTTGCCGGAGGACAGCATGCTGGGTTTGCGGCCTATCACTTCCTCCGCGCTGTAGCCGGTGATGCGGCTGAAAGCCTGATTGACCTTGGTGATCACCCCATCCGGGCTGACCATCAAGATGCCCTCGTAACTGCTGTCGAACACCGCCGCGGCTTCTTTCTGCGTCTGTTCGAACACTTTGCGTTCGGTGATGTCCGTATGCGTGCCGGACATCATCAGCGGCTGGCCCGCCGCGTCGCGCTCCACCACCCGGCCGCGCGACAGTATCCAGCGCCAGTCTCCGCCGCGGGTGCGGCAGCGAATTTCCACTTCATGACTGGCCGACTCCGCGCGCAGATTGCGTTGAATCGACTCCTTCGCCCGCGCCACATCGTCTGGATGCACATGGTCGTACCAGTTGTCCGCGGTGATGCGCATCTCTCCCGGGCCATAGCCCAACATACTCTCCCAGCGCGGGCTGACCTGAAAACTGCCGGTCTTCAGATTCCAGTCCCAGAAGCCCTGATCCGACCCCTCGATCACCCGCGCCAATTGCTGCTCGCGGCTGCGCAAAGCCTGCTCGGAGCGGCGCTGCTCGGTCAGATCGCGGCCAAACGCCATGTAGCGGCCATCTTTCAGCCGGCCGGTGGCCAGATCGACGCAGATGCTGCCGCCTTTCTTCTGCCGCAGCAGCCACTCCGCTCGCAGAAAGGCGCCGGAAGCGATTTGATCCAGATGCGCCTGCAGCATGGGCAGAGACTCCGGGGCCACCAGATCGCGGATCTGCATGCCTTTCAATTCTTCCAAACTGTGCCCGGTAAGCCGGCAAGCCGCCGGATTGGCGAAGATGTAAAAGCCATCGGGATCGGTCACCCAAATCGCCTCGCCGGCCTCGTTCAATACCAGCCGCAGATCGTCGTCCACCCGCTTGCGTTCGGTGATGTCGGACAGGTTGCCCACCAGCCTCAGCGCCGCGCCGCGCTCGTCCCACTCCACCGCCCGGCCCCGAGTCTGCAGCCAACGCACGCCATGCTCCTGATTGGCCAAACGGAATTCGACCTCGATGCGCGGCGATTTGCCGCGGCGGTGCGCCTCTATCGCCTGCAGCACGAAAGGCAGGTCCGCCGGGTGGATCAATTGCCGGAAAAAACGGAAATCGCCGCTATCATCCTCCGCCCGCGTGCCGGTCACTTCGTAATAGCGAGGCGACCGGTATACCCGGTCGCTGCGCAGATCCCAGTCCCAGAAACCGTCGCTGGTGGCTTCCACCACCAGTTGCAGCCGCGCCTCGCTCGCCTTCACCTGCAAGGCCATGTTCTTGCGAGCCGTGATGTCCTGCATCGTGCCGTACAAGGCCACCACTTTGCCGCCCTCATCCCGCCGGGCCTCGCCGCGCGCGGTCACCCAGCGGGAGGTGCCGTCCGCCCGCAGCACTTCCAGATCGCACTCATAGCCCATTCCGATGAGCCGGCAGCGCTCGGTCGCTTCGGACAGCTGCGCCCAGCTATCCAGCGTGAAGAAGCGCTGCAGCGCCGAATAGTCCAAAGGCGGCCCATTGCCATCCATGCCGAACAGCCGGTAGATCTCCGCCGACCACTGATGGCGGTCGGTGCGCAAATCCCAGCTCCAGCTGCCCAAGCCAGCCAATTGCTGCGCCAGTTGCAGCTCCGCCTCGCTGACGCGCAAGGCCTCCTCGGCGCGCTTCTGATCGGTGATGTCGCGGGAGATGCCGAACAGGCCGATCAAACGGCCGTCAGGCGCATAGACCGGCCCCTTGGTCACCAGGAATACCATGTCGTCGCCGCTTTGCAGCGTCAGAGACTCTTCCTGGGTCAGCACCCTGCCGGACTGCATGATCGCGCGGTCAATCGCCATCAGCTTGCGAGCGGTATCCTCGGCGAACAGCGCATGGTCATCCCGCCCCAGCACCTCGCGCTCATCCTTGCCCACAAAAGCCAGGCCGGCCTGGTTGACCACCAGATAGCATCCATGCACATCCTTGACGAACACGGCATCCGAAGTGCTGGACACCACCGCGCCCAGCAGCCGGCGGTTCAGCTCCACGCGGAAAAGCGTTTGGCGCAATGCGGCGCCCACCCAGCAGGTCGCCATGCCCGTCAAAACGAGGAACGCCAATTGCAGATGCTGCCCCAAGGACGGCGTGGCATGCGCCCCAAAAACGGGCAAGGCATTGGAAGCCAGCGCAGCCAGCGCGGTAGCCAGCAGGCCGGGCCCCAGACCGCCCAAGCTGGCGCACAGCATGATGGGGAGCATGAACAAAATCAGCATGGACTGCTCGCCGTCTACGCCGGACAGCATGGCGCGCAGCGCCATGATGCAAACGGTCAACAAGACGGCAAGCAGATAGGCCAAACGGACGGACCCGCGGCTGGGAAGCAAGTCGGCGGACAAGGCCACATGCCAGGCCGGCAGATCCGTTTGATATCCCTGAGCGATTCGCAGCGCCAATAACAACAGCAACAAGCTTGCCGCGACAAATAGGCCATCTTTGATGGCAAATGCATGCGCACCGCCCATCGCACGCATCCACGCATCGGGCAAAACGAGCCAAACCCAGGCAAACGCGGCATAGGCCACTGTCGCCAGCAAGATGAATCTTGTCCGCGGCTGCACCCGCATCGCCCCCCCCCCTGCCGGCCAAATGGCCCATGGTGTGATCACATCGGGACCGCCCGCCACTGCAAACGCCAAACCGTAGCGAGATACCCTGTCAATGCTTAGAACGCCTCAAATAAAGATATAGCATTGATCGGCCAGACAACGCCCATCTGAACCGACTTTCGTTTGAATTTGAACTATTCTTTAGCGGTAAAACAATATGTTGCTTGAAGGATCGGGGATGGAGTTTCAGTTCGATCTGGATGATCCGCTGCAGTGCCTGGAGCGGATCTATCTGCAGTTGAATCCCATGGTGGTGGCCTTCCGTCCACTGATGAACGGCGGCCTGTTCGGCCCTGTCTTCGGCAGCGGCCTGCTGCTGTCCTATCGCGACGAAACCTTCATCATCACTTCGGAAGCCGTGCTGGCGGAAATTTGCGTCGCCTACAATCAGCAGGCATGGGCCTGCTCGGAGCGTCTGAAGTGGCCGCTGCGAGAACTGTGCTGCGCCTGTTCGCCGCATATGGAAATCGGCGCGATCCACATGCCTATGGAATGGCTGGACAAGCAGCCTCAGCCCTCATGCTTCGAACTGAGCGGCGTCGGCTGGGCGGACCCGATGGCCAGCGCTTTCACCCTGCTGCTGGGCTATCCGGTCCCCAGCCGCTCGCCTTCCTCCGATCCGGATTCGGCCATCGGCATCGTGTCCCGCGCCTACCCCAACGGCAACCGCGACTGCGAGACGCTTCACCCGCTGTTCGTCGAATTCGACAGCCGGGACATCCTGAGCCGGCATCCGCTGGACAAGGCCACCTTGCAGCACCATTATCAGCTTGGCGGCACGCCCGCCATCAGCCTGTACCATTCGTTCCGGGACGACAGCAACCGCCTGACCGCCTACCTGCAAGGCATCGTCACGGAGTGGGACTCGGCCGGCATTGGCGCAGTCACCACCTCCACCATGCTGCTCAACGGCTTTCTCGACAACTACCTGCAGCAGCTGCAGCAAGGCGCCAAGCGGGCCAAGGATAATGTGGCCTCGCTGCTGGCGCGTTTTCGACGCTAAGGCATCGCCGCAGCCACGCCGTCCGCCCGCGGCTCTCCCCGCTCGCGCAAGCCGGCTCGCACGCCATCCCGCGTGTCGTCGCTCTGGTTCTGGCTCAGCTTGAACTTTCCTTGCAGGCTGTCCACCGTCAACTCTATGCCGACGATGGCTGCCATCATCTTGTCGATATAATCGGCCGGCGCGTCATCCATCCGCCAGGGCTGGGCGAAAGCGGCTTCGTGCTCGGTCGTCAGATCGCTTAGCAACTGCCGCAGCCATGCCCTATCGTCCACCGCGCGCAAACGCCCGCGCGCATGCGCCACCATATAGTTCCAGGTCGGCACCACCTTGCCGTGCTCGGCCTTGGCCGGATACCAGCTCGGCGTCACGTAAGCGTCGTCGCCCTGGAAAATGGCCACGGCCTGCGGCTCTCCGCCCAGCTGTTTCCACAAGGGATTGGCACGCGCCACATGGCCGCGCAGAACCAGCGTCTCCTCCCGCCGCACCGCCAGCAAGGGAATATGATTGACCAGCGGACCGTCCTCGCCGTTGATCGCCAGCGCAGCCAATGGACGGGCGCGCATCAAATGGCATAAAGCGTCCGCGTCGCTCGCCTGAAAATGCTTGGGCAGATACATGGGATGATCCTGTCAAATAAGCGCCATTATTCATTTCGTATCATGCCGCGGCAAGCCCGCGCGCTTCACGCTGCGCTACAATAGCGGCGGCCCATCCCCAAACATGAGAAACATGTCGAGAAAACCGCGCGTCCGCTCCGGCAGCGGCGTCACCATGCATGATGTCGCCCGCGCGGCGGGCGTCAGCGCCATTACCGTATCGCGCGCGCTGAACCAGCCGCAGCAGGTTTCGCCGGCCTTGCGCGACAAGGTAATGCAAGCCGTGGACGCGCTGGGTTACGTCCCCAGCCGCTCGGCCAGCACCCTGGCCTCGGCGCGTTCGCGCACGGTGCTGGTGCTGATCCCGTCGCTGGGCAATACGGTGTTTCTGGATACGCTTGCCGGCATCGAAACCGTGTTGGCCGAGGCCGGCTACCAAATGCTGATCGGCAACAGCCATTACGACGCGGAACAAGAGCTGCAACTGCTGCGCGCCTATCTGCAGCACCGGCCGGACGGCGTGCTGCTGACCGGCCTGAGCCACGCCGCGCCGTTCGATGACCTGCTGCGCCGGCATGGGCTGCCGGCGGTATACATGATGGACCTGGCCGACGACGGCCGCTGCTGCGTGGGCTTCTCGCAAGAAGAAGCCGGCGCGGCCATCACCCGCCACCTGCTGGAGCGCGGCAAGCGCCGCATCGGGTTTCTAGGGGCCCAGCTGGATGAGCGGGTGATGAAACGCCTGTCCGGCTATCGCGCCGCCTTGGCCGAGGCCGGTTGCCACGATGCCGGCCTGGAATGGCTGGACCCGGCGCCCTCCAGCATGCAAATGGGCGCTAACATGCTGGACGCTGCCCTGGCGGCGCGGCCGGACTGCGACGCCCTGTTCTGCTGCAACGATGACTTGGCGATTGGCGCGCTGGCGCGCTGCCAACAGCTGGGCATCGCCGTGCCGGCGCGGCTGGCGGTGGCCGGCTTCAACGATCTGCAGCCGGCGGCCTGGTGCACGCCCTCCCTCACCACGGTGGCCACGCCGCGCCGCGAGATCGGCATCCAGGCCGCCCGCGCGCTGCTGGCGATGATAGAAGGCGATGCGCCGCAAGCGCTCCGTCTCGACCTGGGCTTTGCGTTGATGCTGCGCCGCAGCAGCTGAAATCCGCCTCCCGCCGCGGCGCGCCGGATCTGTCGCCGCCTGTTGTGCGCCGACTACATTTCTCCCTATCGCACGTGAAAACTTGATCCAGCTGCTTGTTGCCGCACTTTTGTTAGCGCTAACATCATTGCCATTCGGCCGATCTGGCATCGGCCATTTCTTCACTCTAACTTGTTAGCGCTAACATGAATACCCGCAATATCGTGGTGATGGGCGTGGCCGGCTGCGGCAAGAGCAGCATAGGCAAACTGCTGGCGGAGGCGTTGGGCGCCCGCTTCATCGAGGGCGACAGCTTCCACCCGCCGGAAAACATAGAACGCATGCGCGCCGGCATTCCGCTGGACGATGCCAGCCGCGCCGGCTGGCTGGCCAATCTGGCCGAACAACTGTGCCAGGCGCGCGCAGATGGCCGCGCCATCGTATTGGCCTGCTCCGCCCTGAAGCGGCGCTATCGCGACGTGCTTCGCCAAGGCGACCCGGAACTGCGCTTCGTCCACCTGGGCGGCGAAGCGGAGCTGATCGCCGCGCGCATGCGCGAACGCAGCGGGCATTTCATGCCGGAGAGCCTGCTGACCAGCCAGTTCGCCGATCTGGAAGCGCCCGGCGCGGACGAGCGCGCCATCGCGGTGGACATCGGCGCGCCGCCGGAAGCCCTGCTGCGGCAAATCCTGGCCACGCTGAAATAACACAACGCAGAAATGAGGAGAACAATATGCACGCCCCGTCACGACAGCAACATCAGGTTCCCGCCCGCCGCTGGCGCATAGGCTGGCTGCTGGGCATCGGCATCCTGGTCAATTATTTCGACCGCATCAGCCTGTCGGTGGCCGCGCCGCAGCTGCAGCAGGAATTCGGCCTGAGCAACGGCGAACTGGGCTTGTTGTTCAGCGCCTTCTTCTGGAGCTACGCGCTGCTGCAAATTCCCACCGGCGTGATCCTGGACCGCTTCGGCACCACCCGTATCGGCCGCCTGGGCGCGCTGCTGTGGGGCGTGGCCGCCACGCTGACCGCCTGCGCCGGCGGCTTTGCCGGCATCTTCGCCGCCCGCGTGCTGCTGGGCGTCGCCGAAGCGCCGGGTTTTCCGGTCAGCTCCAAGGCCACCGGCTACTGGTTCCCGCGCCGCGAACGGGCCATGGCTACCGCCATCTTCGACGCCGCGGCCAAGTTCTCCAACGTGATAGGCGTGCCGCTGGTGGCGCTAGCCGTGGTGCATCTGGGCTGGCGCTGGGGCTTCGGTGTGTCGGCCATCCTCAGCGTGCTGTACTTCATTGCTTTTTATCTGATCTACCGCGACCCCAGCGCCGACAAGAAACTCAGCGCGGCAGAGCACCAGTACATCATCCAGGGCGGCGCCGCCGAAGAAGGCGTCAGCCAGCAAGGATCGCTGGCGATGCTGGGTTACCTGCTGCGCCAGCGCAAGGTGTGGGGGCTGTCCATCGGCTTTGCCGCCTACGGCTATGTGTTCTACCTGTTCCTGACCTGGCTGCCCGGCTATCTGGTGCAGGCCATGCACATGGATATCCTGAAGTCGGCCTGGTTCTCCGCCATTCCCTGGATGTTCGCCACCTTGTCCGACCTGTTCGTCGGCGGCTGGCTGATAGACAAGCTGATTGCCCGCGGCCACGATGAAACCCGCGTGCGCAAGGCGGTGCTGCTGTGCGGCATGACCATGGGCATGGCGGTGTTCGGCGCCACGACCACCACCGACCCATACATCGCCATCATCTGGATCACCATCGCGCTGAGCGGCCTGGCCGCCGCTGCGCCGGTGGGTTGGTCGCTGCCATCGCTGATCGCGCCGCGCGGCGGCACCGGCACCGTCGGCGGCATCATGAATTTCGCCAACAATATGATGGGCGCCATCGCGCCCATCGTCACCGGCTTCATCGTCGGCGCCACCCACTCGTTCACCAATGCTTTCCTGGTGGCCGGCTGCATGCTGGTGATCGGCATCCTGGCCTTTGTGTTCCTGCTCGGCCCGATCGAGCAACTACCCGAGCCCGGCGTCTCCCCGGACTAAGGCAGCCCCTCGGCCCCGGCGCAAGCCGAGGCTTTTTTGCGACCCAAGACCATGCACAAAGTATGGGATTTTCAAGCCTCCCAGCGCTGACCAATCGGCCTGTTGCCGTTCTTATGGCCTGGCGGCAAGCTGCGCCCTGCAGTCGACACCCTATACCCGTACTCATCGACAAGGAGCATGGCATGGCACTGTTACCGGATCAGATCGCCTTCTTCCGCACCAAGGACCTGCAAGGAGAGCCCGATTTTTACAAGGTGGGAGACGATATCACCTTCCAATTCGGCGACAACTTCAACGACAAGTACAAGTCGGTGGAAGTCGGCGAAACCGCCAAAGTGCGCTGCTATCAGCACACCAACGCCAGCGGGTTAACGCATGAATATCTGCCGGGCCGGCATCAGAACATCGACGCGCAAATCAGCGGCCTATCCAAATTCCAGGTGCTGGCGCTAGACACCGCCTTCGCGGTAGGCCTGCGGCTGCACGACAAGACCGGCGGAGCGCCGGGCGAGTACACCATGGTCTTCGAGGCTGCAGAAATCGGCCGAGTGGAAGTGCCATCCGGCCTGGGCAACTACGTATTTCTTCCCGCCTCCTCCAGCAGCAACGAAACGACCTGCGCCATCTTTGTCTTTAATCGCGACGGCATATCCGTGGCCAGCGGCGCAGTCTATTTCCGCTGGGACCCGCACACGCTGGAGATACACATCACAGAATACGAGGAAACCTTCCCGGCCAATATGTCCTACCACAAGGACGACCAGACGCGGATCACCTTCTATCTGGACGCCGTCAAATAAGCGTTGACGCTGAACGCGGACACACGCAAACGCGACAAAGCCCGCCAAAGCGGGCTTTGTTAGCCGAGCATCGTGCGCGTTCAGGCCGTCAGACCAAGCCTCTGCGGCAGCATGCGCAAGGCTTCGGCATTCGATGGGGAGAACACCCGCTCTGCAGCCTGGTTCCACGGCATCCAGCGATAGCCCAGATGCTCGCGCGGGGCCAGCGTCACCTGGCAAGGCTCGTCCAACATCAGGCCAAACACGTGCTCGTCGTTATGGGTGACGCCTTCCTGATAGCGGTGCCGCCAATGGGCATAGATTTCATAACGATTGACGATCTGCCAATCGCTGAGTTCGAAGCGCGAGGCGTCTAGCCCGGTCTCCTCCGCCACCTCGCGGCGAGCGGTGTCGATCAGATCCTCGTCGCCCTCGCGGCTGCCGGTGACCGATTGCCAGTAGCCGGGCTTGTCCGCCCGCTCCAGCAACAAGACCTGGCCATTGCGGCTATGAATCACCACCAGCACCGAAACCGGCTGCTTGCTGCCCATCTAGATCTTGCCTCCTTGCGCGCCGGGCGCCGCCAGCATGCCGGCCAGCTCCACTGCGGATTTGACGCCCATTTTTTCGAATACCCGCGAGCGATGGACCTCCACCGTCTTCATGCTGATGCACAGCTCCTCGGCGATCTGCTTGTTCAGTTTGCCGGCCAGGATCAGCTGCATCACTTCGCGCTCGCGTTCGGTCAGCAGCGCCAGCGCCGCGGCCACCTTCAATTGGTAGCCGTGCAGCTGGCGGTTCTGCTCGTCCAGCGCCACCGCCGCCGCCGCGCGTTCTAGTAAATGCACGTCGTCGAAAGGTTTCTCGATGAAGTCGAGCGCGCCCAGCTTCAAGGCCGCCACGGCATGCGGCACGTCGCCGTGGGCCGTCAGCATGATCACCGGCGGACAGTAGGGCCAGGCGGCCAGCTTTTCCAGCACCACAATGCCGCTGATGCCGGACAAGCGCAGGTCCAGGACAATGCCATTGTACTCGAAGCCGTTTTCCGCCGCCAGAAAGGCTTCGCCGCTGTCGAAGCCATCCACCTGGTAGCCCTGCCCGTCCAGCAGCCACAGCAAGGATTGCCGCACCGCTTCGTCATCATCGATGATAGCCAGACGCTTTGCGCTCATGATGTCTCCGTGTCAGCCCTGCGCCGGCTTGTCGCCGACGATGCGCACTTCCCGCTGCGGGAAGGGGATTTCGATGTTGTGCTGCTTGAACAGGCGCCAAATGGCGAGATTGATGTCCGACTTCAGGCCCATGAAGCCGTTTTCCGGATCCAGCACCCAGAAGCCCAGCTCCATATTGATGCCGCTATCGGCGAACAAGGTCACAAAGGCGTTCGGCCCCGGCTGCGTCTGCACGCGCGGGTGCACCGCCGCCTGCTTGAGCAGGGACATGGCCAGATCCAGATCGGTGCCGTAGGCCACCTGCACCGGCACGCTGGTCCACAAGCTCTTTTCCGAGTACGACTGATTGACCACCGTATTGGACACCAGCAGGTCGTTCGGAATCAGCGCCTCGCTGCCATCGCCGCCGCGCAGTACCACGTAGCGCGAAGTCATGCGGGTGACGTTGCCCACCCGGTCGCCAACCATCAGGCGGTCGCCGATGCGGATGGAGCGGTCCAGCAGAATGACGAAGCCGGACAGGAAATTCCGGGCGATGTTCTGCAGGCTAAGACCCAGACCGATGGTGAAACCGCCGCCCAGCGCAGCCAGCACGGTCAGATCGATGCCCACTACCGGCAGGGCGACCATCACCGCGATCACCACCAGGATGATGCGCGTCAGCTTGGCGAACACGATGCGCAGATTGGAATCGAGGTGCTTGAGCTTCATGATGCGCGCCTCGATCAGGCGGCTGGCCCACAGCGCCGCCACCACGATCACCGTCACCCACAGCAGGCCGTTCATGATGGTCAGCATGTCCAGCTTGGTCTTGCCGATGCTGAAGGTCATCGACTCCAGCCAATCCGTCACCGCCACGTCGAAGCCTATGGTCCAGCTGACGAAGCCCAGCCACAGCACGGTGGCCAGCACGTGCTCGGAATGCCGCTCGAAGCGGCCGGACGGAAATGCCTGCCGCACCACGGCCGTGCACAGCCGGATCACCGCCAGCCAGAACAGCATGGCGCTGAAAATATGCAGCACCAGCATGGGCGCGTGCTCCAGCCGGCTCCAGGCCAGGCTGGCGGCGATCACCAGCAGCTGCGCGGACACAGGCAGCACCAGCCGGAAGCCCAGATACGGCAGGAACTGCTCGTAGCGCTCGGGCGTGTGCGTGAACCAGCGGCGGTATAGATGGCGGGCGATGAAGACAGCCAGCAAGACGCAGATCGCGCCTATGCCCAGCTCGATCAAGCCATTGGGGGTTTGCAGCGCGTCAAGCAGCGCGAAAAAATCCATTTCCTTGCGGATGAACAACAGCAAAGTCCGACTCCTTGTCAAAACGGCGAACGGGCCGATCGCTCGGCCCGTTCTCGATCAGGCGGAAACCGAATCAGACCGCGCCAGGCGGCCTTCGTTCAATCGCAGCACCCGCTGGGTGCGTCCGGCCAGGTCCAGATCATGGGTGACGATGATCAGGCTGGTGCCCAGCGTGCGGTTCAGCTCCAGCATCAACTCGAACACCTGGCGCGCCGTATTGGCGTCCAGATTGCCGGTCGGCTCGTCGGCCAGCAGGCAGGCCGGTTGCGTGACCAGCGCGCGGGCGATGGCGGCCCGCTGCCGCTCGCCGCCCGACAGCTCGCCCGGCTTGTGCTCCAGCCGCTTGCCCAGCCCCACCCGCTCCAGCATCTGGGCGGCGCGGCGCGCAGCTTCCGTCTTGTGCATACG